>NZ_CP025118.1:1527083-1832500 GCF_002831665.1 Lacinutrix sp. Bg11-31 | reverse complement strand
AATCTGTAGATGAGATAGCACCACTAATAACATGGTTTAATAATACTTGAGATAATACATCTGTTGGCACAGCAGCTAAATTAGCAAAACCATTGTCAGATAAAAAAGTTCCAAAAGCAGTGTCATCAGGAGCTAATACAGTAAAAGGTCCAGTTCCACTAAGTGCAGTTACTAAATCTCCATCTGCAGCACCTAAAGCAGCTACTAAGTTAGAAAACCCTGCATTTGACAAAGCATGATCTACAACACTAGGTAAAGTAAGTACTTTGTCTATAATATGCACAGTACCATTTGAAGCAGAAATATCTGCTGTAGTAACTGTGCCTAGATTATTAAATGTTACACCAGAAGAAGTATCAAAGTATAAGCTCATTTTATTTCCGCCAGCACCATCTGCTAAAGTGTTAGTGTAACCTACGCCTAATGCTGTTAGAGTTGCAGCATCAACTGTACCGCTAATTACATGGTTTAATAATACTTGTGTTAAAGTTGCATCTGGAATTTCTGTAACATTAGCCCAACCATTTGTAGATAAAAATTCGGAAAAAGCTGCGTTTGTTGGAGCTAATACAGTAAAAGGTCCTGAGCCACTAAGGGTGGTTGCTAGATCTGCTTCTAAAACTGCGGCTACTAAACTGCTTAAATCTGCTGTAGCTTGTGCAGTTTGAACAATGTTTAATTCTTGACTTGTTGCAATAGCAGTTGTATCATCGTCATTACTGCAAGACCAAAACAAGGTTACTACTAAAAGAACTAGAGGGAGTTTTCTTAAATTTTTCATAGTTAATTGATTTTTTTGTTTGTTAATATTTTTTTTGTTTGACTAAACTACAAAAAGATTAAACAATATATTTAAATATTTTGTTAAACTTTTTTATTAAACTCTTCAACAGAATATACGTAATGTTTTGAAAAAAAGATTATATGTATCAAAAAAAATATATTCTTGTATCTTTGCAGTCATTATAAAAATAGTCCTAAATTTTAGGAAATAAATATGAAAAAAAGAGTAATAGTAGGACTTTCAGGAGGTGTAGATTCTAGCGTTGCAGCTTATTTATTAAAAGAGCAAGGATATGATGTTATTGGTCTTTTTATGAAAAACTGGCATGACGATTCTGTAACAATTTCAGATGAATGCCCATGGTTAGACGATAGTAACGATGCCATGTTGGTTGCAGAGAAATTAGGAATCCCTTTTCAAACTGTAGATTTAAGCGAACAATACAAAGAACGTATTGTCGATTATATGTTTAATGAATACGAAAAAGGAAGAACACCAAATCCAGATGTACTTTGTAATAGAGAAATAAAGTTTGATGTGTTCATGAAAATTGCTTTAGATCTTGGAGCAGATTACGTAGCAACAGGTCATTATTGCAGAAAAGGTGTTGTAGAGAAGGATGGAGAAGACGTTTTTCAATTATTAGCAGGACAAGATAATAATAAGGATCAGTCTTATTTTTTATGTCAGTTATCTCAAGAGCAATTAGCAAAAGCATTATTTCCTATTGGAGAGCTTCAAAAACCTGAGGTACGTGAAATTGCTGCAAAAGCAGATTTAATTACAGCAGATAAAAAAGATTCTCAAGGTTTATGTTTTATTGGTAAAGTACGCTTGCCAGATTTCCTTCAGCAGCAGCTAAAACCTAAAGAAGGTGTTATAGTAGAAATCCCTAAAGATAACGAACATTATAATGAGGCTCCAAAGTCTTTCAGTTCTAAAATAGAAGAATTGGAGTACCTGTCTAGAAAAGCAGAATATGCTGTTACAGATGGAGAAATAGTTGGTAAACATCAAGGTGCTCATTATTTTACTAAAGGTCAGCGAAAAGGCTTATCTGTTGGTGGTAAAGTAGAACCTTTGTTTGTAATTGATACCGATGTAAAAGAGAATGTAATTTACACAGGACAAGGTAAAGGACATCCAGGATTATATAAAAAGGCACTATTTGTTTCTAACGAAGAGTTGCATTGGGTAAGACCAGATTTAGCTTTAAAAACAGGTGAGACTTTAAGTGTTTTAGCAAGAATTAGATATAGACAACCTTTAGATAATGCAACATTACATAAAGTAGAATCTGGTTTATATGTAGAGTTCGAAAATTTACAATCTGCAATTACCGAAGGTCAATTTGTAGCTTGGTATTTAGAAGACGAATTGGTTGGTTCTGGAGTAATTTGCTAATGTCATTGCGAGGACAAAGGACGAAGTAATCTATTGATTGTAAATTATAATTTAATAACGTCAGTTCCTTCTTTTAGTCGAAGGAAGGTGGATTTAACTTTAGTTAAATTCGGATGGTTTGAAGAAAAAAAGCAAAGCGGTTTTTAATTTCTAATAGATTTTCAGTATTAAAAATCACGTTTAATTAAAAAGACTCTTGCCTTCGCAGGAATAACAAAATAATACGTATGCAAAACAAAATAACAAAACTCTTTAATATAAAACATCCAATTATTCAAGCAGGAATGATTTGGAATTCAGGTTGGAAATTAGCTTCAGCCGCTAGTAATTCTGGAATTCTTGGTCTTATTGGCGCAGGAAGTATGTATCCAGATGTATTAAGAGAACACATTCAAAAATGTAAAAAAGCAACTGATAAACCTTTTGGTGTTAATGTGCCAATGCTATATCCTAATGTTCCTGAGATTATGGACATTATTGTAGAAGAAGGTGTAAAGGTTGTGTTTACTTCAGCAGGAAACCCTAAAACATGGACCAAATGGTTACAAGATAGAGGCATTACTGTTGTACATGTTGTAAGTAGTGTAAAGTTTGCATTAAAAGCACAAGATGCAGGAGTAGATGCTATTGTTGCCGAAGGTTTTGAAGCTGGAGGACACAATGGTCGCGACGAAACAACAACGCTTACCTTAATACCAATGGTAAAGGAACACTTGCAAATTCCGTTAATTGCAGCAGGTGGTATTGCTACAGGAAAAGCAATGTTAGCTTGCATGGTTTTAGGAGCAGATGGCGTACAAGTTGGAAGCCGTTTTGTTGCTAGCGAAGAATCAAGTGCACACCAAGCCTTTAAGCAAGTAGTTGTAGATGCTAAAGAAGGCGATACACAATTAACATTAAAAGAATTAGCGCCTGTACGTTTAGTTAAAAATAAGTTTTTTAACGAATTGCAAGAGCTTTATAAAACAGCGCCAACACCTGAGCAACTTAAAGAATTGTTAGGTAGAGCGAGAGCAAAACGAGGTATGTTTGAAGGTGATTTGGAAGATGGCGAATTAGAAATCGGACAAATTGCAGGATTAATACATACTATTAAATCGGTTGCAGAAATAGTAAAAGAAATGGTTTTAGAGTTTGAAGAAGCAAAGGTTAATGCTGTTAATTTGTAAGCTATTAATTTTGTAGAGACTATTTTACTGAGTAATCACATTACTATAAAACTTCCTAATTAAAGGACGAAAATTATGAAAGAGAATAAAATGCTAAGTTATATTGAAAATGTACTAACAAATATGCCAACCGATTGGTTGAGCTTAACAACACACCGATTAGATATCTACGATGAGTCTTTGGCAAAAACTGAGTTTTTAGAACAGTTTGAAGGTTTGTTTAACGATAATAATGTTGAAACATCAGCTTTAAGTAATTTACCAACAGCTTACGATTATATTAGATTGGGTCATCCATTATCTTGTGTGTTAGAATGGGCTATTGCTAATTTAAACGGTTTAGAAGCTAATAGTGTAATCAGTTTTTCATCTCAAACAGTTCCTGTTTTATCTATTTTAAGAAAAAACCTTTTAGAGCATAAAAACACGCAAATTATTTACATTGGAGATTTGCCAGCGTATTTTAATGCTGAAATTTTAAAATCTGTTTACGGTTATAAATTCGAACTTAAAAAAGTTGAAAGCATAGATGAGGTTACTAAGTTTAATGGTAGCACAATTTATATTTCTGAAGAAAACCAAATTGGTACTATTACTCTTAATTCAAATGTTGATTTTTTCATCAGCCTTTATCCAGAACTTGGAAGTGTTTTAGTAGTCAATGGAGCACAGAACGAAAACTATATTTCGGATATTCAACATGTAAGAAGAAGAGAAACTATTGCAATAACGCCTGATAATGCACTTATTGCTTTAAAAGCATTAGTTGCGCATTCTTCTGTAGAGAATAAAAATAATGATAGAGCGGCAAACAAAACGTTAGTTTTAGATGCTATAAAAGAAGTTACAGGTACGGTTACAAAACCACTTGTAGCGTCAAGCGGATTGTCTATACAGTATGCTATTTTAATGGGTTTAATACACGATGCATTAGAAAACCATAAAGGGAAAGCTATAAAAATTATAGTGCCTCCTAACTGTTATGGTGGTACAAATGACCAAGCAAGACGTGTTGCTGCTTGCGTTGATAATGTAGAGATTGTAGATTTATTAGTGGATGGTGATAACGATATGGTACAAAGTATTGCTACTGTTTTAGCTAAAATAGCTCAAGAAGATGCGATACCTTATATTATTGCAGAGATACCAACAAACCCAAGAGTTGAGGTTCCAGATCTTATAGAACTAAAAGCAGTTTTAAGTGAAGAACGTAAAACGCAATCTGGTGCAGTTGCTATTGATCCTGTGTTTATTTTAGATCAAACATTTTGTCCAAATGTTCACTTTTTAGGTGAAGACGATATACTTTCTTCAGTAAGAGCCATTTCATTTGCTAGTGGCTCTAAGTTTCCAAGTGGTGGGAAATGTACTGCTGGTTACTGTGTTGGTAACAAGAAGACTATTGCATTGATGGAGAAAATAGAATTGCATTTAGAACTTTGCGATAATGAAGCTACAGATTTTCAATATGAAATACTAGCAAAGCAATTACCTTCAATGAATCAAAGAATTGTAGATGCTTATAAAAACACACGTGAGTTTGTAAACTTTATTCATGATGCTTTACCAGGTGCAAAAATCAATTTTGTATCTGAAGCATTAGCAGAACAAAGCTTTACACCTTCAGTTTTTTCATTAGATCTTCCAACAAAAGGAAATACAGATGAAGAAAGAGAGACTTATAAAAGAGCATTGAATTTAAAGTTAATCAATTTAATGATTACAGAAATTCCTAACGAAAGTAAGTTCTGTGTAAGTTATGGCCAACTAAAAGGATGTTATTGGACTATCCCAGCAACTTCTACTCAAGGTACAACTAAGGAAGGTGATAAGGATTATATTGTTCGTGCATCTTTATCTTCAAATTTAGATTTAGAGCTTCATAAAAAGGTCTTCTTAAAATTTGTAGAAAGCATTTAATATTATAAATATTTAAATACATTTAATGGTGGTATTTTACTGGAAGGTAAATTACCACCATTGTTTTTTAAATTAGGAACGTTCGTTTGTATTGCTATAATTTCTTAGATATAAAATTCAGAAAAAATAAAATATACAAACCAAAACTAAGCATTACTTTTGCCAAATGGTATTGAGTAATTACACTAAAGAGTTTAAATATAACTGGCAACTAGCAGCACCTGTAATGCTAGGTATGCTTGGGCACACTTTTGTTAGTTTTGTAGACAACATTATGGTTGGGCAATTAGGTACAGCAGAATTGGCTGCAGTATCATTAGGTAATAGTTTTATGTTTATTGCCATGTCTATAGGTATTGGTTTTAGTACAGCAATTACACCAATAGTTGCAGAATCTGATACCGCTAAAGACTTCGCAAGCGGAAAATCGGCATTAAAGCACGGTATTTTTTTATGTTCGGTTTTAGGTGTTTTATTATTCCTATTAGTGCTTTTAGCAAAACCATTAATGTATTTAATGAAACAACCTATTGAGGTTGTAGAATTGGCTATTCCATATTTAAATTTAGTGGCGTTTTCTTTAATTCCGCTTATTATATTTCAAGCATTTAAACAATTTAGTGATGGTTTGTCTATGACAAAGTATCCAATGTATGCTACCATTATAGGTAACTTAATAAATGTATTATTAAACTATTTATTAATTTTCGGGAAATTTGGTTTTCCAGAAATGGGAATGGTTGGTGCAGCTTACGGAACTTTAGTATCGCGTTTTGTTATGCTTTGGTATTTATGGTATTTATTAAAGAAAAGAGACAAGTCGAAAGCATTTGTTACCAACATAAAACTATTTGTTTTAGATAAGTTAATGCTTCGTAAAATTATAAGTTTAGGGACGCCAAGTGCTATGCAAATGTTTTTTGAAGTCGCTATTTTTACAGCCGCTATTTGGCTAAGTGGCTTATTAGGTAAAAATCCTCAAGCAGCAAATCAAATAGCCTTAAACCTAAGTTCTATGACGTTTATGGTAGCTATGGGATTAAGTGTCGCATCTATGATTAGAGTTGGTAACCAAAAAGGATTAAAACAATACTTCGAGTTACGTCGTATTGCCTTTTCGTTATTTCTTTTAGGAGCTATTTTTGCTACTGGTTTTGCACTATTATTCGCATTATTTCATGACTATTTACCAAGAATTTATGTCGATTTTGACGATGTTGTAAATTTCGACGATAATATGGAAGTGGTATCAATAGCGTCTCAGTTATTATTGGCAGCAGCCATTTTTCAAATTAGTGATAGTATTCAAGTGGTTGTTTTAGGGGCTTTACGTGGATTGCAAGATGTTAAGATTCCAACTATAATGACATTTGTTGCCTATTGGTTAATAGGTTTTCCAATAAGCTGGTTTTTAGGAAAAGAAGATGCTTATGGTAGTTTTGGTATTTGGTTAGGTTTATTAGCAGGTTTAACGAGTGCTTCCATTTTATTATACATTAGGTTTAACTATCTTACAAAAAAGCTGATAGCATCTGAAAACAATAAGTAGTTAAGAGTGTTAAGTGCCTAAAGTATTTAAAGTTAAATAAATATGACGAATAAAGAGTTTGCAAAAATTTTAGAAAAACGAACTATTAAGTTTGCAATTGCTATTCTGAAGTTTTCGAGTAGTATGCCTAGTTCTATTGAAAATAATGTGCTTAGAAACCAATTAGCAAAGTCAGGTACAAGTGTTGGAGCAAATTATCGTGAAGCGAATAGATCTAGAAGTCCTAAAGATTTTACAAATAAAATAAAAATTAGTTTAGCTGAAGCTAGTGAAACTGATTATTGGTTAGAAATAATTGAAACACTTAAAATTACTGATAACATAAAATTGAAAGCATTGAGAGTAGAAGCTAAAGAACTTTTAGCTATTTTTACATCCATTGCAAATAAGCTTTAAAATTTATTTATTCGAGTTAGAAAAACTTTTAGCACTTAAAACTTTAGGCACTTTTAACTCAACAAAGGACGAGTAAGAAAAACTTTAAATACTTATAACTTTAAATACTTAAAACTAAAAATGACACTTCCAAAATTTATACTAGGCGATAATACAGATTTACCAAACGCTATTTTTGTAATCCATACAGAATTCCCAATGTTTATTATTAACCTTGAAGATGATGAGGTGGAATGGTTAGAAGATTTCGATCAGCACGACCAAAAAGAACTTGAAATGGAAACTGAAAACATGATTGCAGAAGCAACAGCTTTTTACGATAGAGAAGTAGCACGTTACGACGATTAAGCGTACTGTGATTTAAAGGCGCATTTTTGGCGACTTGGTAACCTCTTTTAACTAAACGAAAACTAAAGTAAATGTTAGAACAATTAATAGAATTAGATCACGAACTCTTTTTATTTCTTAATAATTTAGGAAGTGAAACTTGGGATAATTTGTGGCTTATAATCACTCATAAATTTACTTTTGCACCACTTTACGCGGTTTTATTGTTTTTAATGTTCAAAAAATTTGGATTAAAAGGCATGTTATTAATGATCTTGGTAATTGTATTAATGGTCACATTTACAGATCAAATTACAAATCAATTTAAAAGAGGATTTATGCGTTCTAGACCTTGCGGAACAGAAGGTGTAATGGATAGAATGAGAATGGTTGCCGCATATTGTGGTAAATATGGATACTTTTCTGGACATTCTTCAAATACTATGGCAGCAGCTATATTTGCAGGTTTATTATTAAGACCATACTATAAAAAGCTAATATTTATTCTAGTTACTTGGAGTGTTATAGTGGCTTACAGTAGAATTTATGTTGGAGTGCATTTTCCGTTAGATATTGTTTCTGGAATGCTATTTGGTGTGTTTTCAGGATTTATTTTCTATAAACTAGCAAAGTACATTTTAAAACGCGCTTCTATTTCTTAGTTAGTATATAAAACACGCTTTTTAAACGTGGATTGTTTTGGTTCGAAGCGCTTCCGAAGTAGTTTAAATCGTAAGTAGTCATTTCTTCTACTTCGTAATTAGCACGTATTTCGGCTTCGTTTTCTGCACTCATTTTATATACAAGAATTCCAAATTTGTTTTCCAACGGAAACACATAACCTTTAGCCTCTTGCCTAATTTCAGGAATAACGTTTCCGTAATCCCAAATGGTTTCTGGAGCAATGTAATTAATAGCATATAGTTTGATGCTACGTTGTTGGTTTTCTTCATTTAAACTAGAAAGACTACTAAAGTTTTCATTTTTAAAAGCTTTGGAAAGTGGCAATACAAAAATAAAAACCGAAGCAAAAAAGAGGACTGTAAGTAGAAATACGTTTTTAATGTCTTTTGCTTTTAGCTGAAACAAAATCAATACACCAATAACAAATAGAACAATCGAAGCTATTATAAATGTTAGTAAATGATTCTGTAATTCTGCCTTAAAAAGTACAAACATTACTACAGGAAAAGCAATACCTAAAATACCAATTAACCCAAAATTAAAATAAACAGGAAGTGTCTCGCGCTTGTCTTTTAATACTTTAAACTTTCGGATTAAATAGTCTATATAAAAACCAATATTAAAAGCCAACGGAATTAAAACAGGCATTAGATAGCGCGATTTTTTCATTGGTATAACAGATAATAAAATCACTGCAATAATTGTCCAAAGTAAACTAAATTTATAAGCTTTATAGTGGCTTACACGGTTTTTAAGGTAAGGATATAATAAGGATATAAAAGCAGGAATAGTCCAAAGGCCACTTTGTGTAAAGAAGCTCCAGTAATAATAAAATGGTCTAACGTTATAGCTTTTCCAAGTGCCTGTTTCTTTTGCAACAGTACTGTTTAAAACGTTTGGGTCTTTTAATTTAACATACAAATACCAAGAGCTTCCAATAGCTAAACCTAATACAATTGCACTTAGTATATAGGGTAATTTTTGTTTTATGTTTTTGTATTTAAAACTAAAACCATAGGCAATTAAAAACGGAATTAATAAAGCGTAAATAGAAACAGGACCTTTAGATAAAATAGAAAGACCTAAAAATATTCCAGAATAAACAGCATATCTCCAGTTGGTAGTTTCAATTTTAAAATTTTCATAGAAATAGTAGATAGTCACAAGCATAAAAGCGTGTGTAAAAATATCTGAAGGCGCTTCAAAAGTAATTCCAATTACATAAAAAGAAGTGATTAAAACTAAAGCATTAATAATACTATGCGCTCTACTTTTTAAAATAGTTCTTGATAAATAATACATAAAACTACCAGCAAGCATTACCATTAAAACGGCTGGTAATCGCATGCCGAAAAGGCTTTTAGTTCCAAATAAAATACTACCTAAAGCCGAAAACCAAGCTGGTAAAGGTGGTTTTTGGTAACGTGCAACGTTATTCATTGTGGTTAACAACCAATGGTCGTTGGTTATCATTTCGCGAGCAGTAATAAAGTTTCTCGCTTCCATAATAGAAATCTGTAAAGCGTCTAAATTTGGAAGTAACATAACCGCAACAAACAAACATATAACTAGTATGGGATATTTTTTAAGCGCTTTAAACATCTTGATTTTTTAGAATAATTAAATTTCTAATATAAATTACTGTACCTAAAATATGCCCAACAAAAAGCACAGGATCTTGTCTAAAGATAGCATAAGTTAAAATTAAAAGCGAACCAATTAAACTTAAAGCCCAAAACCCAAATGGCAAAGCCGAACTTTTTTGTTTTTCGGAATACAACCACTGGTAAACAAAACGCAGTGTAAAAATGACTTGAGAGACAATACCTAAAGTTAGTAACCAAAACGGAATGTCTTCATTTTTAAAGAAAATAGTCACATCTATTCTGTTATTGTTAAAATAGAAAACAGTGATAAACAGAGGCATAAATAGTAAGACATAACGTAAAACTACTGGAATTTTTTCCCACTGTTTTTGCAGTTGTAAATTTCTAATGTATATAAAATAGGTAAGTGCTTGACCAAGCATAATTGCAAAGTCGTTGCGTAAATAACCGTAAATAAAAAGGAGGAAAGACGCTATTAAACTTAAGGTCCAAAATAAAGTAGGTGTTACAACACGCTTTGTTTTTTCACTTGAAATCCATTGGATAATTAATCGCGACGAAAATAAAATTTGAGCTAAAAACCCAACGCTATATATTATCCAATCACTCATTAACTCTTTTTAGCTACAGTATAATTAATATACTTTTTCTTCATCCACAGGTAAGCAAAACAATCCATTAAAGGACCAATTAACCTGTTCCAAACACCAAATTTAGCTTCTCCAGCAACGCGTGGAAAATGTTGCACAGGAATTTGTTTAATGGTTCCGTTTTGCAGCAAAATCATGGCAGGCAAAAATCGGTGTAAACCTCTAAACATTGGAATACGTTTAGCAAAATCTGTTTTAATAACTTTTAATGGGCAACCAGTATCGTCCATACCATCATGCGTAAAACTTCTTCTAATACCATTTGCAATTTTAGAACTCATGTTTTTTACAAAACTATCTTTTCTATTTGCTCGAACACCAGTTACTAAATCGTGCGTTCCAATATGTTCTAAAAGTAAATTAAAATCGCTTGGTGCCGTTTGTAAATCGCTATCTATGTAACCAATCAATTCTGTTTCTGTATAGTCAAAACCAGCTTTAACAGCAGCACTTAAACCACAGTTTTCTTTAAAGGCAATAAAAGTAAATTCTGGATTTCTATTACAAATGTCTTCAATTAGTGTTTGGCTTTTGTCTTTAGAGCCATCGTTAACAAACAAAATTTTGGTAGATTTTGTTGCTATTTTCGTGTAAGCTAAAAGCTCCTTTTCAACACGTAATAAATTGTCTTCCTCGTTATAAACAGGAACAACGATGGTAAATTGGTAAGTCATAAATAAGCTAAATAGTACTACAAATGTATCGTTTTTTTAAGAATAGAAAATGAGTATCAAATAAAATATGTTTCTTTGTGATTGTAGAATTTTAAATATGAAGATATTAGTAACTGGAGCAGCTGGATTTATTGGCTCTCACGCTTGTGAAAGGTTAAAGAGTTTAGGCCACGATGTTATTGGTTTAGATAATTTCGATGCCTATTACAGCTTAGAGTTAAAACAGTTAAACGAAAAAGCACTTAACAACAAAGGTATTACTATTGTTAAGCAAGATTTGCGTGATAACGCTTTCGCGGAAATGCTCCCTAATAACATTAACTATATCTTTCATTTTGCTGCACAGCCAGGCATTTCGCCTTCTTCTACTTTTGAAGATTATTTAACCAATAACATTATTGCTACTAAAAACTTAATAGATTATGCTGCAAGTCTTAAAGATTTAAAGCTGTTTGTTAATATTGGTACCTCTTCGGTTTATGGGTTAGAAGCTACCTTTCCAGAAACTACAGCACCAAAACCTGCATCGTTTTATGGAGTAACCAAATTAACAGCAGAGCAATTAGTGCTTCAAAAAAGTAGAGAAAAACGGTTTCAATCGTGTTCTTTGCGTTTGTATTCTGTAATTGGTCCACGTGAGCGTCCAGAAAAAATGTACACAAAATTAATTGCTTGCGCTTTTAATAATACCCAGTTTCCTTTATATAATGGTAGTGCTTCGCATTTAAGAAGTTTTACTTATGTTGGAGATATTATAGATGGTATTGTAAGTGTTATTGGTAACGAAGCTAAAGTTAATGGAGAAATTATTAACCTTGGTACAGAAGTCGAGCATACTACGCAAGAAGGGATAAATACTGTAGAGCAAGTAATAGGAAAATCTATTAAAATAAATAATGTTGCTGCTAGATCAGGAGATCAATTACGTACTAAAGCGAATATTGATAAGGCTAGAGCGCTTTTAAATTATAATCCTAAAACTACATTGTTGGAAGGTGTGAAAGCTCAAGTGGAATGGTATGAGGCTAATTTTTTGTAGTTGACTTGATATTTAAGAAATCACTAAGGATTTTATTAATTTTTTTTGAGTATTAAAAGATAGAAAAGTAAAAAGTACAGTTTTAGGACTGTGTTTTTTTTATGGATTTTGGGAAGGTTCGTTTAACGTTTATGTATAAGAATAGTGCGGTTTTGTGTGCGAGGATTTTCCGCAGGAAAATCAGACGTAACAAAAGTGCACGGACTCTTGATTAAGCACTAAACTAAGCATTATTTTTATACGGTGTTGGCAACTGTTATTTCTTATTTTTATTACAAGGAGGTTCATCGCCTGCCATATCAGGATATTGAACTAATACCCATAGGTCTCTAGTGTCAGAATTGAATAGAATTTTCCAAACGTTTCCGGATTCACAGTCTTTATATTTAAACCATTCCCCATTTTTGTTTTGTATTCTATTTTCCTTTTTGAGAATATAATCAAAACCAATTCCGACATCAGAATCATCAGTCAGTTTTTTTAAATTGTTTTCAGAAATAAATCCGTCCACTTTATTTTCAGGTATTTGAAATTTTCCTATAACTGCAACTTCCATCATTGCAGTTTCATTTGTTACTGTCCAGAAAGGAAGGTTTATTCCAGTAACTTTTTTTATATACGCTTCTGAAGAAAGATAATTATTATATATCAGACTTAAGATTAGTATAATGAGAATCGAAATTAGGATTCTGTATTTTGTTTTTCTTCTGAGTTTCATTAATTGTTGCCAACGTTGTCTCGTTGATATAAAATCGTTTCAATGTTTTATATCATACGTTAAACGAAGTTAGCCTAAAAAAATGACAAAGTCAAGTAAAATGGTAGCATTGCAAAGCGAACTATTTAACCTTAATTATATACTATTCCCACTTGTTTTTTCTTTTAATATTTGGGTCTTTAGGCGCATTTATTAATAAAATAAAGGTGCTTTTAAATTATAATCCCAAAACGACATTGTTGGAAGTCGTGAAAGCTCAAGTAGAATGGTATAAGGCTAATTTTTTATAGTTGACTTGATATTTAAGAGATCACTAATATTTTTTATGAGTATTAAAGAATAGAAAAGTAAAAAGCACAGTTTAAGGCTGTGCTTTTTTATGGATTTATAAAATGTTCGTTTAACGGTCTTGTATATGAAAAGTAGTAGGTTTTACGCTCTAATTTTTCGGTTTATAACTGACCTTTATTTTATTGTTTATCTTTTGTTTAAGCATTAAAACCGCTATTTTTTATTGCGTTGTTGTGTGCAGTTTTATAATATATCATTGGCATCCGCTTTAAATCCAGCAGATTTCAGTTCTTTAACAAGTCTGAATTTCCAGTTTTCAGATTCATCAATCTTAGTATATAAAATACCTGACATATCACTCGGTAACTCGACTTCATTTTCATAGAGCGGTAAAACATTTTTCCTTCCCAATTTCGCAATAAAATATCCTAATTCAAGGATTACATTTTGCCTTGCTCTTTTGTTTTTTGACTCTTTTGATTTTACATTCCCATAATCATCAAAAGTTAGTAAAACTATAGCAAAAGATACATCAGCATGTTTCTCAAATTTTTCAATTATTGTTAGCCCTTCATTTGACTGTTCGTTTAGTATTACTGGTTTTAGTTTAAGCTTTTCAAGAACTCTTGCAACTTTATTTTGAATTTCCTCATTATGTCCGTGAACTATAAAAACATTGTTGTTATTATTTGATGAGTTAGTTTTTGTTTTACTTTTTTCAACTGATTTTTTAGGAAATACTTTCTTTTTATGTTCTTCAAAACTTTCCTCTATAATTTTTATGTTTTCAGAAGAGAAACCTACTCCTTTTATGCTTTCTATAATGTCAGAGAAATCAGTCTCTTCCTTTTTGAAATCTATAAACTTTGCAATAATATTAGAAATGAGGCTCTCCAGTTCTGGATTATTATCTAATTCATTTAAATAAAAACCCAAAGTGTCAGCTGCATCTCCAGGTTCGTGGTCAGTTCCAAGTGAAATATAAGAGCGTTGTGATTCTACCTGTTGAAAAATATTCTTCCAAGAATCAAACTCGTTAATTGAGTTCATATATAACTTAAATTCACGTGAGGCTAAATAATACCCAATATAATGACTTCTTAAATCACTATATAAAACTTCATATTTTGGAAAAATGTCAGTCATTTAATGTTTTTTTTCTAATTGCACACAATATTTCATCAATAAAAAACAATTTCAATGTTTTTTATCAGATGTCAAACGAAGTTAGTGTTTTTTCTGATAAAGTAAATCAAAACAAGAGCTTAGTAAAGCGACCAATTTAGTATGGGTAGTGCATAACAAAAACCACTACTATTTATCAATAACCAATTTTGATAACGCTTCAGGATAACCTCTATCTACTGCAAACTTTCCTGCTAAAGCATCAATGTCTGTTTTCGAGATGCTTTTTAATAAAGCAGTAGGCAATTCCTTTAATGGTTTTTCTACAATACCTTCCTCTACAATTTTTTCTATAATTTGGTTTGCAACCGTTAATGCAGAAGAGGCTTTAATAATTTCGCTACGCGCATAAAATTTACTTGGAAAACGAACTTCTCCAACTCTTAAATTTGGGTCGTCACCAAAAATTTGTTGCGCACCATATAATGGAGGTCCACCAACAGTTGCACTTTTAAATGAAGGTACAAATTTACCCACAAAAGCAATAGCGTTATTGGTTCTTGTTTCTATATCTTTTTGAGTCCAAGCACGAGACAGTTTTTGTTCAATTTCAGAACGAAACTCAGGTTGGGCATCATTGGTTTTAGATTGTACTATGCCATCATTAAAGAGCGTTATATCGTTAGTCATACCATGAATTTGGTAATAATCATCGCGATATGGTGTAAGTTGTGCCATGCCATGTGGTGTGCCACGTTCTCCATGAAAAATTAACTCTGGAATTAATCCAGAAATAGGCTGCCATTTTGAAACATAAGCAGCTTTAAACTCAATTAAACGTTCGGATTTTAAATGTAAAGAATTATCTATTTCTCCTGTTTTAAACCCAGAAGAATTAACTAAATATTTAACCTTGTAAATGTTGTCTTTAGTATGTATTTCCCAATTATGATCTAGTTTTTTAGGTCTAACATCTTTAATATCTGTAACAAAAGTATTTGTTTTTAAATTACATTCTTTAGAGCTGTTTAAGGCTAATTGTGCTTGTGCTCCTAATCTAAAAAAATTCCATCCGTATTCTTGTACTAAAATTACAGGCGTTTTTAAAAGATTATAATCTATTAATTTAATAGCGTTGCACATCCATTCATCTGCCGTATTTGGGACAGCAGTTGTAGGTTGTTCTGCTAAAATTTGTAAGTCTGCTTTATTATAAAGTTTATAATAGTGTTCTGGAGCACCAAGAATTTCATTTTCTGGATCTTCAGCAATTAATGTTTTATAATAATCCACCAACATATCTAGTCGGTTTTCAATTTGAGAAACGGCGTATTTTTCAGTTTTAGGAATACTTATAAATGTAGGTCTTTCGTCAATAGACTGCGGAAATAGTCGCGCCATTTCTATCGATTGTTTTAAGAGGATTCTACATTGTTCGTCCGAAATATCTGGATACAAATTTCCTCCAGCATGTAAATGGCAAAATGGCGGACCATTTACCACGCTTTCTTCTTTTTCAAATAAAATAGTATCTATTCCATATTCGGATAGCTTTAAGGCGATTACAACTCCCGAAACACCTCCTCCTATAATACCTATATCATGATTAATAGTCATACTAAAAAAGCACTTCTAAATCTGTAAAAGAATCAACTACCATTGTAGGATTGTAGTCGGCAATGTTTTCGTTATAATTATAGCCATAACTTACTCCAATACTTTCCATATTTGCATTTTGCGCTGCAAGAATATCGTTTTTAGAGTCACCAACCATAATGCAGTTTTCAATAGCTACTTCTTGTGTTTTTGCTAAATGTAAAAGTGGCGCTGCATCTGGTTTTTTTGTAGTTAAAGAGTCTTCTCCAATCCAAGATTTAAAAAGATGTTTTATCTCTAGTTTTTCTAAAATAGGTGCAATAAAACTATATGGTTTATTAGTACAAATCACCATTTTATAGCCTTTTTTATCTAGTTTGGTTAAGGTGTCAAAAACACCAGGATACATAAAAGTTTTATCGCAAGTTACTGCTGTATATGCCGAAAAATAAATAGTAAATGCTTCTTCTAAAAAAGCATCTGTAAGTTCTTTATTTGGCATTGCTTTTTTTAAAGCACGTTTTACAAGTGGCATTGCGCCATTACCAATAAAAGGAGTGACTTCTTCTATTGTTAATGGTGATACATTATAATGTAATAGCATTTTATTAACAGCCAAAGTTAAATCGGGAATGCTGTTAATAAGCGTGCCGTCAAAATCGAATATAATCAGTTTTTTATTTTTAAAATCCACAGTAATCTATTTTCAAACAAAGATGCGGAAGTTTTTATTAAATAGTAAGAAATTACTATGTTTTTAGTGAAGGTTAGTGTTACTGTAACCTTGTTTTAAATTAGAAAAAAAGACAAGTTTTTTTAATGACAACCTATAGGTTTATTACTTTAATGAAGTGCAACATCAGATTGTGTAAATTTTGTAACCAAAGTAGAATCTATTACTTCAAGCTTGTAAGCAATTAGCCTAATCCCAATAAATACTCAGCAGCAACAAAAGGTGTAGTTTTGTGCGCTTCAATAAGCTCTAGTTGTTTTTTTAGTTCTATTTTAATTTCAGTATTATTAAAGAAATCACTTTTAAGTTGGTCTTCAATAGTCTGTATTAACCAGAATTTATTCTGATCGTTTCGTTTAGAATAGAAATAGTTGTTATCTGTTGTTAGTTTTAGGTATTCCATAATCATATTATAGACTTCTTCAATACCTTGGCTTTCTATAGCACTACATGTTATTACTTTTGGTTGCCATTTAGATGCTTTTATTGGGTACAAATGTAATGCACGATTAAACTCAACTTTAGCTAATTTAGCACGTTTAGCATTGTCTCCATCGGCTTTATTAATAGCAATAGCATCTGCCATTTCTATAATACCACGTTTTATGCCTTGCAGTTCGTCTCCAGCACCAGCGAGTTTTAGTAATAAAAAGAAATCTACCATACTATGTACAGCAGTTTCACTTTGGCCAACACCAACGGTTTCAATAATAATGGTATCGAATCCTGCGGCTTCACATAAAATAATAGATTCACGTGTTTTTCTTGCAACACCACCAAGCGAGGTTCCGGAAGGACTTGGTCTAATAAAAGCGTTTTCATCTTTCACTAAATCTTCCATTCGCGTTTTGTCACCAAGAATACTGCCTTTAGTAATCGAGCTACTTGGATCTACAGCCAAGACAGCTACTTTTTTACCAATGCTAGTTAAATAAGATCCAAAAGCTTCTATAAAAGTACTCTTTCCAACACCAGGAACACCTGTTATTCCTATTCTAATAGATGTGTTAGCATGAGGTAAACACGCTTTTATAATAGCATTAGCTTGTTCTAAATGTTTGGTGTTTTTACTTTCTACTAATGTAATAGATTGACTTAATGCTGTAATGTTTCCTTCTAAAATAGCTTTGACTAAAGTATCTGTTGTTTTTTTATGTCTTCTGCTTTCTTTAATTTTTGAAATAGCATTATCGCTGGTTATTTCTGGATTAGAAATACCATCGTTTTCTTTTAATGCTGATTTTTTATTAGCCATTTCTTATTATTTCCGCGAAAGCAAAAACCTTATATTTAAAATTTATTATTTATCCATTTTGAGTAAGACTGCCAACTAAATACTTACTTAAGTGGCACAACAACCTTTGCAACATCCCAAGCCATAGTTAAGGATAGGTTGTCTGTAGAATTATCGAAAGCGATAGTAAATTGCTCTACAGGTTTATCTAATTTTTGAACAGGAACAGAGAAACTAGCAACGTCGAAATCTGGAATGCGCATAGGCTTCATTGTCTCGTCAACTCCCCATTTATATTGTTTTGCATTAAACATTACATTCCAAGAGGTATCGTTAGGTATAGTCCAAAGTGTGTATTTACCAGCAGGAAGCGAGTCGTTTCCAACTTTTAAAGATTTATTAGTTTCGAAAGTAGTCGCCTCGTTTGCACCAGTTCTCCAAACCTCGTTAAAAGGTACTAATGCACCAAAGACTTCACGATTCCGTTTTGATGGTCTGTTATAAAAAATTTCTAATTTTAAATCATCGACCGTAAAGACTACTGTTTTCTTAGGACTCTTACGTTCTACAAAAAGGCCAGTTTTAGTAAAGTAGAAATAGCCAACAATAACAAAAATGATAGCAAGTAAAAAAACGATAAACCGTTTCATAGGGAAATTTGTTAGGATTCATTAAAAAAATAAAGATACTGCAAAAGTCAACGTTGGTCAATATCTTAACGCTATTTTAATATTTTTTGTTGCTATCTTTATAAAAAAATGAAACTTTTTTGCAACATCTTAAGTTTTGTGTCGTCTTTAATGTGAACTTGTTTAATCAGTTCGAAAATAAACTAACCAAAAACCAATAAGTGAAAGTCGTTCAATTAAATATTATTGAATTGTGTAAACAAAACAATCGCAAGGCACAATTGCAATTATACAATCAGTATTGTGATGGTATGTATTGTATTGCAAAACGTTTTGTAAACCACACCGCTGAGGCAGAAGATGTAGTACAAGAATCTTTTATAAAAGCATTTTCGAAACTGCATCAATTTAAAGGCGATGTTACTTTTGGAGCTTGGTTAAAACGAATTGTTATTAATAAAAGTATTGATTATCTCAAACTAAAAAAGCAGCGTTTGGTTGAGTTAGAAGACGTTCATTTAAAAGTGATCGATACTAATGAGAATAACAGTTGGTTGGTGGACGATACAACAACTCTGGACGAGATTAAAGCAGCAATTAATAACCTGCCAGACAAGTACAAGTATGTGTTAATGTTGTTTTTAGTAGAAGGTTACGACCATGAGGAGATTTCCGAAATATTAAACATAACACAAGTTGCATCACGAACACAATTGTCTAGAGGAAAAGTGAAATTAAAAGAATTACTAAAACATAAGAGTTATGGCGAAAGATATTAGAGACCTTTTTGAAGCAGACAACAAACAGTCTACAGAACGCATGCCATCTGGTCACGAAGTACGTTTTCTAAACAAACTAGAAACGGCTTTGCCAGAAAAGAAAAAACAGAAATTTAATTGGCTGTCTATTGCAGCAAGTGTTGTTGTGTTTTTAGGTTTATGTTTTGGAGGTTTTCAATTTTTTAATGCCGAAAACACCCAAGGTATTACCGTTACAGATGTAGCACCTATTGAAACAAAAACAATTGGAGATATTTCTCCAGACTTAAAAAAGGTTGAAGATTATTATCTCGCTAATATTAATATAGAACTGTCTAAAGTAAAACTAACACCAGAAAACAAAGAACTGTTTGATGGTTATGTAAAACGATTAGACGAGCTTAAAGCAGAATACAAACGTCTAAATATAGAGCTTACAAACGAAGGTCCAGACGAGTTAACTGTAGATGCGCTTATTAGTAATTTAAAATTAAGATTAAACTTAATGTATCGTTTAAAAGAACAATTAAAGGACTTGAATACGGTAAATGCTAATCAATTTTAATGTTGAAAATGAATTCAACAAATCAAAAAAATAAAAACATGAAACATATATATATCAGCATGCTTTGTTTTTTTGTAACCTGTAGTGCCTTAGCGCAAAACAGATTGACAAAAACAAAGGAAACAGTAAAGGCAAGTAAACAGTCTACAATCTATTTAGATGCTAGTCACACCAACGTCGAGGTAGATACTTGGAATAAAGATTACGTAGAGATTGAAGCTTATATTGAAAGTAAAAAATTAAGCAAAGAAGATCTTAAATTGGCCTTGAAATCTTGGGATTTAGATATCGAAACTGAAGGTAATGCAATAACAATTCGCTCTAAAGGCTCGCAAGGACTTTGGACAGAGGATATGAGTGTTAATATTTTAAACGAAGAATCTATTGAAGCTTTATCTAATATGGATTTTAATTTAAACTTAGGTCCTTTATTAGAAGGCTTAAGCAGCTTAGAATCTTTAAAAGATTTGCCTGAAGCTTTAAACGTATTACGCATTCCAAAATCTCCAGATGGTAACTATAACATGGATTTCGATTTTGATAAATATCAAGAAGAAGGTGAGCCATATTTAAACTCTTGGAGTAAAAAGTACAGAAAAGAATATGGTGAAGAGTATGAAAACGAAATGCGCCAATGGGCTAAAAGCATCAAACAATCGGACTTAGATTCGTTTGAGAAAGGCATGGAAAATTGGGGAGAAAACCTTGGGAAAGATATTGAAAAAGCTATCGAAGAAGGATTTGGTAAAGATTTCGAGAAGAAAATGGAAAAATGGGGAGAAGACTTTGGTAAACAGTTTGAAGAAAAACTAGCACCAGCAATGGAAAAATGGGGAGAAGAGTTTGGTAAGGCTTTCGAGGAAAAAATGGAAGAAGCGTTTGGAGATTCGAAATCTAAAAACCTTTTTGAGAGCTCTAATAAAACACATGAGTTAATAAAAACCATAAAGATTAAAATGCCTAAAAAAGCCAAATTAAAGCTTGATGTTAGACATGGAGAGCTTAAAATGGCATCTGTAATTAGTAATCCAGACATTACTATTTCTCATGGTAAATTTTTAGCTAATAGTATTGATGGAAGCAACGCTTCCATCAATATTTCATATTCTAATGCGTCTATTCAATCATGGAATGAAGGTGCTTTAAAACTAAACTATGCTTCTAAAACTAGTATTAAATCGGCTAAAGATTTAATGCTTAATGCGGTGTCTTCTAATATTGATATCGAGAATTTAAGTGGAAACTCTGTTATAGATGGCAGTTTTGGAGATTTATATGTACAGAATATTGCAGAAGATTTTAATAACCTTAATATTGTTTTAGAGAATAGCGATGCGCTTTTAAACCTTCCAAAAGCAATAAACTATAAATTGTATTTTAAAGGCAATCAATCGAAATTTAATAAAGAGAAAACAAACAATAAAACAATAAAGCATAACCCAAACAATGGAGACTCTAATAAAACCATTGTAATTAATGCAAAGTATAGCAACGTTATTGCTGAATAAATTTTATTTTTGAGTTCAATAGTAATGATCGTTTTTACGTATTAATTATGAATTCAACAGACTTCAAAACACGGTTGGCAGCTTTAGCTACACAAAATATATGTGTAATTGATGCTTCCATTTCTAAAAGTGACTACACACCAATCGATTTATCTGAAGCTAATACAGACTTACAAAACTTCGATATTTCATCTTCTAAAGATTGGGACACCTATATTACCAATTACCTTAATAAAAGAAACAAAAAAGTAGCCTTTGGTGGTTATCTGGAAAAACGTGGTATTTATAATCGTAGCGATTATTTTAATAACCCTAATCCTGAAACCGAACGCAATATTCATATTGGTTTAGATTTATGGATAGCGGCAGAAACATCTATTTTAGCAGCTTTTAATGGCGAAGTAGATAGTTTTAATGATAATACTAATTATGGCGATTATGGTCCAACTATTATCTTAAAACATGAGTTAGATGGCTTTGTGTTCTATACACTTTATGGACATTTGTCTCGCGAATCTTTATCTAACTTAAAAGTAGGAGAGAAGATAAGTCAAGGACAAGCTATTGCTTATTTAGGTAGAGCTGAGGTAAACGGAGATTATGCTCCACATTTACATTTTCAAATTATTATAGATATACAAGATAAAGTTGGCGATTATCCAGGAGTAAGCTCTTTAATAGATTTAGATTTTTATAAAGAGAATACTGTTAATCCTGAAGCCGTTTTAGGATTGTAGATTAACCTTTGTGTACTTTTTTAGTCTTTTGACTTAAAGCAACTAAAGCAAAAATTGGACCTATAGCTAGAAGAATAAAAATAGCATTAGAGTCAGTAAACGTTGTAAGCATCGTAATAAATTGAATACTAATTATCGTAATTAAAAAGCCAAGGCAATTAACAATTGTAAGCGCTGTTCCTTTTATTTCGGCTTCAACATTTGTAACTACAAGTGTAGATAAAAGCGGTGAATCTGCAATAACAACCATTCCCCAAAAAATAAGAAAACCAATAAACAAGTTTTCATATTGTGTTGTAAAAACTATTGGAGACATTAAGCAACATATACAGGATAAAAGTAAAGCTATAAATGCTGTTCGTTTTACACCTATTCTTAAAGATACAAAACCACTTATTACGCAAGCTAATCCACCTATTCCAATTATAATAAACGATAGAACGGGAATGTTAAAGGTTATTGAAGGATTAAATTCACTATATTTTTTTAGCATAAAAGGAACAAATGCCCAAAAAGCATATAGTTCCCACATGTGCCCAAAATAACCAAAGGCTGAAGCTCTAAACGTTCGGTTTTTAAAGACGCTAAAAAAGGCTAATAAGTCTGTTTTCTGGCTCACCTTACGATATGGACCATTAGGAACCAAAGCTATCATTAATAAGCCACCAATTAAAGCAAGTGTAGATGTTGTAATTAATACAGATTCCCAAGGATATGTGTTTGTTATTTCTTTTAATAAATGCGGTAAAGCTGTACCTAATACTAATGCGCCAACTAATAAACTAAGTGATTTACCAAGTCCTTTTTCGTAATAATCGGCAGCTATTTTCATGCCTACAGGATAAATGCCTGCAAGAAAAAAACCAGTTAAAAAACGTAGTAAAAGTAAACTGTACAATGTGTTATCTTCCCATATTACACCCAAATTAAATAACGAACCCAATAGTGCACTTATAAAGAATACTTTGGAAGGTGAAAAGCGATCTGCAATAGTTAATATAGCAAATAGGAGTGTACCAATAATAAAACCAAATTGTACTGCAGAAGTTAGGTGACCTAAAGCACTAGCTTTAAGGTTGAAGTTTGTTATAAGATCGTTTACTACACCGTTTCCAGCAAACCAGAGTGATGTACAACAAAACTGAGAGATTACAATTATAGGAAGTATTAACTTAGAATGTTTCAATTATAACGTGTTGCGCAATTAGATACTAGATTTATAGCTGTTTCTTTTTTTGTCTAACATTAATTAAAAACATTACGTTGTGCCAATGTTTTTCCAAAATAGAAACTAGTAATAACACCAATAACTTCAGCAATAGTAAACCATGTTTCTTTTGGTAATGCAAAGGTTACAAATGCAGTAGCTAATATCATAATTCCAGCTACAATGTAAGCAGGAATCATACTTGTTTTAGAAATAAATCCGGCAATAAACATACCACTAATAATACCCATAAAATGCCCAACTACAACGCATATTTTTGCTCCTGTTGGTATTTTAGCCATGTTGTTTTTAATCCATTCCATATCTTCAGGTTTCGCACCTTCTGGTAATGGAAATAGACTGTGGCCAATTAAGGTTTCAAATATATAGACTACTATTCCTGCAGCTATAAAGCCAACTATAGTAGCGAGTATGTTTCTAAGCATAATTTTTTATTAGTTAGTTGATTTAATAAAATTACGAAATAAAAATGAATACATCATAAATAGGAGAGGAGCTGTTTGTGCAACAACTTTTTAAAAGGAATGCTTAAAAAAAAATCTCAATTTATTTAATTGAGATTTTTTATTTAAAATAATAAAATTATTTATTGTTTTATAAAACGAATCACTTCGTTTGTTTTTAATTTTATGAAGTAAACACCATTTGATAGTTTTGATATATTAATAGTATCGTTATTGTTTATACTACCAGCAGATATGGTTTTACCTAAAATATTAATTATTGAGTAGCTAGTAGTAGTTTCTAGATTAGAGATTGTAATTGTTTCAGTAGCTGGGTTTGGAAAAAGACTAGGTTTATTAGCTATTCTAAAGTCATTATTAGAAAGAGTTAATGCTCCCCATGTAAAAGTGTCTAATGCCATATAGTCTAAATTCCCAGAAGACGTAAATGTAATTTCATCTACATTTGTATTGCTATGGTCTACGCTATCTGTTGAAGCCATATCTATAAATGTAAAACCATTGTTAGGAGTAAAAGTAGTTGGGTTTGCATAAGTTCCAGAAAAGACGAATTCGTAAACTGGAATAGGATTTCCATCTTTTTTCCCAGTTATTGTTAGGTCGCCAGAGTGAATACCTATGGCACTAGTAGAGCAAAATAAATAAAGAGATTTAATTGTTACGTCTGTTCCGTCTGCAGAACTTATTGTAAAACTACTTCCATTTCCATCTCCATTATTATTGTTGATACCAGTTAGATCAACAAATTTTTGATCAAAAGCTGTTCCGTTCCAACCACAATTAGAGCATTGGTCTGATGATCCAGGAGAAGTATCACTATTAGCGAAGCCATCTTCAAAAATATCATAATCCTCTCCTGTGGAACTCGTAATGTTGAATGTTAATCCGTTGTTTTCAGAAAAGGAGCTAGAGCCAGCATTTTCATTGTCAAAGGTTTCTGTGCCTTGTGCATTTGTAAATTGTGATACTAAAAATACCACACTAAAAGCAATTGTAAAAAAGTAATGTTTTTTCATAATAGGTTTTTTTGATTTGGGAATACAAAGTTAATAATAAATTAATTGACAATTTTACTAATTATTAAAATGAAAAAATCCCGAAACTAATTAGTTTCGGGATTTAAAATATTTGTTCTCTAGTTTATAAGTTTAACCATTGGTAGTAAATACTAAAGGGAACGTTATTTACTCATTTACAATAACCCATTCACCTTTAGAAATTAAAGGTTCGGCTTGTTTGTATTTAACTATTTTGTTTTCGCCACTCATTACATGTTTAATAGTCACTTTATCGTTACGTCCAATTTTTGGTTGGTCGCGAACAATAGTTTCTACTACTTGTCTTTGTTGTTGTGTGTTTCCTGCTTGTCTGTTTTGTGCAGAACGTTCATCTAAATTTTGTATTTCGTCTTTTTTAGTTTGTAAATTATCTTTTCTTTTTACTTGTTTAGCTTCACTAATAGCATTAGTGTTTTCGCTTGGTAATTCACCTTTAAACAAGAAAGAAATAACATCTTTATTAACTTGGTCAATCATTGTTTTAAACAATTCAAAAGCTTCAAACTTATAAATTAATAAAGGATCTTTTTGCTCATGTACTGCTAATTGAACCGATTGTTTTAACTCGTCCATTTTACGTAAATGCGTTTTCCAAGCATCATCAATAATAGCAAGTGTAATATTTTTTTCAAAATCGGTAACTAGTTCTTTACCTTTAGATTCGTATGCTTTCTCTAAATCGGTAACTACTTGTAACGTTTTTACACCATCTGTAAAAGGTACTACAATACGTTTGTACTTATCTCTTTGGTTTTCGTAAACATCTTTAATTACAGGGAAAGCAACTTCTGCATTGCGTTCCATTTTAGCTTTATAATGATCGAAAGCAGCAGTGTAAACACGTTTTGCTAATTCTGTAGCAGATAGTTTTCCAAATTCAGCTTCAGTAATTGGAGAAGCCATTGAAAAATAACGAATTAATTCGAATTCAAAATTCTTAAAATCACTTGCTCCTTTGTTTGTTTCGGCTATGCCTTCCGAAGTATCGAAAATCATGTTTGCTAAATCCACACGTAAACGTTCACCATTTAAGGCATTAAAACGACGTTTGTAAACAACTTCACGCTGCGCATTCATTACATCATCATACTCTAATAAACGCTTTCTAACACCAAAGTTATTCTCTTCAACTTTTTTCTGTGCACGTTCAATAGATTTAGAAATCATAGAATGCTGAATTACTTCACCTTCCTGTAATCCCATTTTATCCATCATTTTGGCAATACGCTCACTACCAAATAATCGCATTAAATTATCTTCTAAAGACACGTAAAACTGTGAGCTTCCTGGATCTCCTTGACGACCAGCACGACCTCTTAACTGTCTATCGACACGACGCGAATCGTGACGCTCTGTACCAACAATTGCTAATCCACCAGCTGCTTTTACTTCGTCGCTTAATTTAATATCTGTACCACGACCTGCCATGTTTGTAGCAATAGTTACTTGTCCTGCATTACCAGCTTGTGCTACAATATCTGCTTCTTTTTTATGTTGCTTTGCGTTTAAGACATTGTGGTCTATTTTACGAATGCTTAACATTTTACCTAATAACTCTGATATTTCAACATTAGTTGTTCCAATTAGTACTGGACGACCTGCTTGAGATAATCGTGTTACTTCGTCTATTACTGCATTGTATTTTTCGCGCTTTGTTTTGTAAACTAAATCTTCTTTATCTTTTCTAGCAATTGGTCTGTTTGTAGGAATTTCTACAACATCTAATTTATAGATTTCCCATAATTCGCCTGCTTCAGTTACAGCAGTACCTGTCATACCAGACAATTTGCGATACATTCTAAAGAAGTTTTGAAGTGTTACAGTTGCAAAAGTTTGTGTTGCATCTTCAATTTTTACATTTTCTTTTGCTTCAATCGCTTGGTGTAATCCATCGCTATAACGACGACCATCCATAATACGACCAGTTTGCTCATCTACAATCATTACTTTATTCTCCATAACAACGTATTGGTTGTCTTTTTCGAATAAAGCATATGCTTTTAATAACTGATTTAATGTGTGAATACGTTCAGATTTTATACCAAACTCTCTAAATAAATCTTCTTTAAGGTTAGCTTCTTCTTCTGAAGAAAGGCCTTTATCTTCAATTTTTGAAACTTCAATACCAATTTCTGGCATTACGAAGAAATCTGGATTGTCTTTTCCAGAGATATATTCTACACCTTTATCTGTTAATTCTATCTGATTATTTTTTTCTTCAATTACATAGTACAAGGCTTCATCAACCTTTGGCATCTCACGATTGTTGTCCGCCATGTATGTGTTTTCTGTTTTCTGAAGGATTTGTTTAACGCCTTCTTCACTTAAAAACTTAATAAGCGCTTTGTTTTTAGGGATACCTCTGTAAACTCTCAATAATTGAAAACCACCTTCTTTAGTGTCTCCACTAGCAATTAGCTTTTTAGCTTCTACTAAAGTTTGTGTTAACTGTTTACGTTGTACAGAAACGATGTCTTCGACCTTAGGTTTTAAGGCATCAAATTCATGCTCGTTACCTTTTGGTATTGGACCAGAAATAATTAATGGTGTTCTAGCATCATCCACTAATACAGAATCTACTTCATCTACAATAGCGTAATGGTGAGGGCGTTGTACTAAGTCGTCTGGCGAATTTGCCATGTTATCACGTAAATAATCGAAACCAAATTCGTTATTTGTACCATAAGTAATGTCAGAATTGTATGCTTTTTTACGACCATCACTATTTGGTTTGTGGTAATCGATACAGTCAATACTCATGCCATGGAATTGGAAAATTGGAGCCATCCAAGCCATATCTCGTTTTGCTAAGTAGTCGTTTACTGTTACTAAGTGCACACCTTTTTCGGCTAAAGCATTTAAGTAAACAGGTAAGGTTGCGACTAGGGTTTTACCTTCACCAGTTTGCATTTCTGCAATTTTACCTTGGTGCATAGCTATACCACCAATAAGCTGCACGTCGTAATGGATCATGTCCCAAGTAATTGGTTTTCCAACGGCATCCCAAGAGTTGGCCCAAGTTGCTTGGTCCCCATCTAGAGTTACATAGTCTCCCATTCCAGAAACTTCCCTGTCAAACGCACTAGCAGTAACTGTAATTTGGGTATTGTTTGTAAAACGTTTTGCTGTTTCTTTAACGACAGCAAAAGCTTCGGGTAAAATAGTGTTTAAAGTTTCTTCTACTGCTTCGTAAGACTCGTCTTCTATTTTATCAATTTCTTGATAGATGTCTTCACGTCTATCAATATCTTCAGTAGCATCTGCTTCTGCTTTAAGTTTGTCTTTACGCTCGTTAAACGGTTTACGTGTTTCTGCAATAATAGCCTTAAATTCTGCAGTTTTAGCTCTTAACTCATCGTGAGATAAAGATTCTAAAGCAGCTTCAAAGGTTTTAATTTTATCTACTAAAGGTGATATGGCTTGCACATCTTGTTTGGATTTGTCTCCAACAAATAGCTTTAGTACGGAATCTAAAAAACTCATAATTTTATGTTTTATATTTCGTTTGTAGCGTTTTATCTGTTTAAAACACTACAGTTGTTATGTTAGTTGTGTTGCGACTGTTACACTTAGTGCAGTCGAAGCACCTTTGTTTTCGATGCTATTTGCATAGCAAATTTAAGGGCTTAAATATACGTTTTTAGCTGTGGATGGCTAAATTTTAAAGCACAAAAAAAGTCCCAAATTGAGACTTTTTCCTTTTTGTTAAAGCGTAGCATTGCTATGTCTTTTAGTTGTTGAGATGTTGCATTGCAACGTCTTATTGGTATTAGAGATTATGCAAAGCATAATTTCTAGTACTCATCCTCATTCCAGAGGTAATCTTCATCTGTTGGGTAATCTGGCCAGATTTCTTCAATTGAGTCGTACGAATCTCCTTCGTCTTCAATTGCTTGTAAATTTTCAGTAACTTCTAAAGGTGCTCCAGTTCTAATCGCGTAATCGATAAGTTCGTCTTTAGTAGCAGGCCAAGGTGCATCACTTAAATGAGATGCTAATTCTAATGTCCAATACATTTCTTAATAGGTTTTATTTTTTGCAAAAATAAATTTTTAATTTTGATAGGCAAGAAAAAAGTGAATTATTTTTCAGTAATAAAAAAGAACATCATTTCTCACTGAAACTATTTGATACTAAATCTTTTGCAGTGTTATTTAATAACAGGACTCAAGTTTGTGTTTCTATATAGCTTTAATGCTTTTCAGGAATCCATTTTACTTCGTCTGCTTGTAAGTCATGAGACAACTTTCGTGCCAATACAAAAAGATAGTCAGAAAGACGGTTTAAATACATTAGAGCTTCTGGTAAAAATGGCTCTAATTCGTTTAATGCACTTGCTAAACGTTCGGCTCTTCTACACACACAACGTGCTATGTGACAGAATGACACTGTTTGGTGTCCTCCAGGAAGCACAAAATGCGTCATAGGTGGTAAGTCCTCGTTCATAGCATCCATTTCGTGCTCCAGAAGTTCTATATCTTCTGCTGAAATTTTATTGATGTTTAAACGTTCTTTCCCGTTTTTTAAAATTAATTTCTCTGGATCTGTTGCTAAAACGGCTCCAACAGTAAAGAGTTTGTTTTGTATTGTTGCTAAAATGTCTTTGTATTGCTGATTTATATTTTGGTCGCGAATAAGTCCTATATGAGAATTAAGTTCGTCTACTGTACCATAACTATCTATACGAATATGATGTTTTGGAACACGAGTACCACCAAATAGAGCTGTTGTACCTTTATCTCCTGTTTTTGTATATACTTTCATGTGTCTTTTTTTTTAAAAATTGGTCACATGTTGTTTCCAATTGGGTATTCTTTTAGGTGTTAAAATTTATTATGGAAGGTTTATACTTTCAAAGTTAAAAGTTATAAGTTAAAAGGTGAACGTTTTTAGTGGAAATTATTTAAACTTTTTATTATTGATGAAAACCAATATCAAACCAATAATTACTGCAATAAGAAGCCAAGGAATATTCATGAGTTTGTTTATAATAAATGAGACTACTTGCGGTTCATTTTTTTTCTAAATTTAGTTTTATTGTTTCTAAATTTTCGTTTGCGATTAATAACAGAAACAAATGCTTTTGCTAACAGTAATAATCCAAATAATGTGAGAATAGGTACTAACAGACTTATATCCTTATTTTAAAATGTTCTTTTTTCTGTTCTTTTCTAAAAAACACAAAGCCTAAAAAAAAGGTATCTATTGTTACTGTAACTTGAGGATGCTTTTTAATTATTTCCCAAGCCTCAGTCATTTCTTTAGACCAATAAATATCATCAAATATAAAAAAGGAATCGTTAGTTGTTGTTGTTAATAAGGTTTCAAAATAATCTAAAGTTGCTTGTTTTTGGTGATTGCCATCAAAATAGATTAAATCATATTTATTTAATGCTAAAGGTTTAATAGCGTCGTTAAAATCACCTGTAAGTATTTCTGTGTTTTTTAAGTTGAATTGCCCTAGCGTTCCTTTTGTATAAGCCGAAATATTTGGACAACCTTCTATAGAGGTCATTTTAATTTCTGGATTTGCAACTGCCATAGCATGAGTTGCAATACCTAAAGAAGTACCTAATTCTAAAATGGTATTAATTTGAAGATAATTTACTAAACGAAATAGTAGTTTAGATTCTTTTTTAGAAGCACCTACTTTCTGTACCATTTTAGAAACCGAACGTTGGCTAGTTTTAAAAACACGACTGCCAGAACCTAAATCTATAACATTTATAGTGTCTTTACTTTTTCTAAGCGCTTTTCTATAGGAAGCTATTTCTTTATACTTATTGTATTTAGATTTATCGTAAAAACATTTTGTTATTAAATTATAGACAAAAGGAGAGTGCACACCATGTTGGTTTGTGGAACGCTTTAAAAATTTTATGTAGGCTATTATTTGTTGCAACATTTTGAACACCTCTTTCTTTAAATGTCTTTAGGGACATTTAAATTCATTCTCCTCTTTGAAAAAAAGAGGAGAGCGTTTTAACGATTATAATTGTTGTTAAAATTATTTTTTATTCTGTTTCCTTAGTTAACTATAACGAGTATTTTTATTTAATATTATTAGTTTCTGAGCTCCTCTTTCTTCAAATGTCTTAAGGGACATTTAAATTCATTCTCCTCTTTGAAAAAAGAGGATAATGCTTGAGCAAAATAGTATTAGGTGTTTTATTTAAATAATTTAAGTTGTTATTTTTTTTCCTCTGTATAAATAACTAATGGTGTTATTCAACATTAATTTATAATCCACAGTTTTCTGCAAGCATAATCAACTGCTCACCGAATACTGCTTACTGAGGACTATTACCCTTCCAGTTTCTCAGTTAATTCTAACCAGCGCATTTCTTTTTCTTCTATGCTGTCGATAATAACTTGTAGTTTGCTCGAAAGTTTATTTATCTCTTCTGTAGAAAGTTCAGGATTTAAGAATTTCTTTTCCAATTCTATTTTATCGAACTCTAACGTTTTTATTTTGCTTTCTAAGTTTTTGTACTCCTTTTGTTCGTTATAAGATAGCTTTACATTATTGTTCTTTTTCCAATTTTTCTTTTCTTTTTTTTCTTCTTCGGAAACTTCGGAGATAACAGGTTTGCTATCTTCGTAAGCTCTATAATCACTATAATTTCCAGGAAAATCTTCAACAACACCTTCTCCTCTAAAAATAAATAGGTGATCTACTATCTTATCCATAAAATAACGGTCGTGAGAGACTACCAAAAGGCAACCAGGAAAATCTAATAAGAAAGCTTCTAGTACATTTAAAGTTACAATATCTAAATCGTTTGTTGGCTCATCGAGAATTAAAAAGTTAGGATTCTGTATTAAAACAGTACATAAATATAAACGCTTACGTTCTCCACCACTTAGTTTTTCGACAAAATCGTATTGCTTTTTTCTATCGAATAAAAAGCGCTCTAATAATTGTTGTGCACTAATTTGTTTTCCTTTTTTTAATGGAATGTAATCACCAAACTCACGAACAATATCTATAACTTTTTGGTTTGGTTTTGGAGTAATACCGCCTTGTGTGTAATATCCAAACTTTACAGTTTCTCCAATAACTATCTTTCCAGAATCTGGTTGTGCGCTTTCTGTTAAAATATTTAAAAAAGTCGACTTTCCTGTTCCGTTTTTTCCAATAATCCCTGCACGTTCACCTTTTTGGAACATGTAATTAAAGCCATCTAGTATTACTTTGTCTTTGTAAGATTTAGAGACTTTTTTAAGCTCAACAATTTTACTACCCAAACGCTCCATATTTAATTCTAATTGAATTTCATGGTCGTTTCTACGTTGGCTTGCTTTGTGTTTAATTTCGGTAAAATCGTTTATTCTCGATTTAGATTTTGTAGTACGTGCTTTTGGTTGGCGACGCATCCAGGTTAATTCCTTTTTAAAAAGTTGTTTGGCTTTACCAGTTTCTACAGTTTGTTGTTCTATCCTAGCTTCCTTTTTTTCTAAATAATAAGAGTAGTTTCCTTTATACGAAAATAATTCACCTTGATCCAGTTCTATAATTTCATTACAAACACGCTCTAAAAAGTAACGATCATGCGTTACCATAAATAAGGTGATGTTTTCTTTTGCGAAAAATTCTTCTAACCATTCTATCATTTCTAAATCTAAATGATTTGTTGGCTCATCAAGAATTAAAAGGTCAGGTTTATTAATTAAAGCATTAGCTAAAGAGAGGCGTTTTTTCTGCCCACCAGACATGCTACTTACTTTTTGTTGTAAATCTTCTAGCTTTAGTTTAAAGAGAATTTGCTTGTATTGTGTTTCAAAATCCCAAGCATTTTGTATATCCATTTGCTCGAATGCTACTTGATAAGCTTCGGCATCTTCAGGATTTAAAAGTGCCTTCTCGTAGTTTTTAATAACATCTAGAATAGGATTGTCGCTATTAAAAATGGTGTCTTCAACAGAAAGCTCGCTATTTAAGTAAGGTTCTTGAGGTAAAAAAGATACTTTAATATCTTTTCTGAAAATAACATTACCAGAATCTGGCTCGTCGGTTTTTTCAAGAATATTTAATATGGATGTTTTTCCAGTACCATTTTTCGCAACGAATGCTACTTTTTGGCCTTTATGGATACTAAAAGAGATGTCTTCAAAGAGTGTTAGCTCTCCATAAGATTTTGATATACTTTCAACAGTTAAATAAGTCAATGGTTGTTTTTTTACAAATAACGTACAAAAAACTAAAAGAGCTTGTATAAGTTTCGCTCTTCATTAATTTAAAAATTAAATTAAAATTATAACGGATTGGATTAAAAACTATCGAACATTTATAAAACAACAGACAAGAAACCAAAAAATCCGACAAAAGTTTTGTTATTCACGACGAAAGGTTATATTTGTGACTAATCTAAGCGCCAGATAATGAATAAATTTATAGTAGCTATTGCTATACTATTCAGTATATTATGTTCTTCTTGTATTACTAATAAAGACGTGGTTTATCTTCAAGATAAAGGTACGGTTGTTAATGATTCTCTGTTGTTAAAAGACATGGGAAAGCCTTATCGTGTTCAAATTAACGATGTTCTTAGTATAAATATAAAATCTGCAGATTCTGAATTAGCAAAATTAGTAGCGGTTTTTACGCCTACAGGAAAAGCAGGAAGTACGAGTGGTCAAGAAGCATTATATTATGATGGTTTTACAGTCGATTTACATGGTAATATTGAATTTCCCATATTAGGAAAAATAAATGTTTTAGGTTTTACTACAGACGAAATTAATGCAAAAGTAAAGCAGTCTTTATTCGATAATTACCTAAAAGATGTTTCTAAAATTTTTATAACAGTTAAGTTAGCGGGATTACGTTATACTGTTTCTGGAGAAGTAAATGGTTCTGGAGTGTTAACATTGTTTCAAGATCGTGTTAATATTATTGAAGCATTGGCAAATGCAGGAGATATAAAAGATACTGGTGATAGAACAGATGTTTTAGTTGTTAGGCAATATCCACAAGGACAGAAAATACACCACATAGATTTAACAGATATGGTTGCTATGCAATCTCCATATTATTATATTCAATCTAACGACATGATTTTGGTGAAACCATTAAAGCGAAAAGCTTTAGGAGCAGGACAAACTGCAACTCAAACATTAACGACTATAGCTTCAATTTTTTCGGTCTTAGTGTCTACATTCTTTTTAGCAAAAAATCTTTAAAAGTGATTATTTATGAATGATGAATTTGAACTTTTAGAATCGCAATCTCAATCATCTTTTGATGTTAAGGCCTTTTTAATACGTGCTTTAAGTTATTGGAAATGGTTTATACTTTGTATAGGTCTAGGTGTGTTTATTGTGTATCAGCAAAATATTAGAAAACAACAATCGTATAGATTGAGTACGCAAATATCTGTTGAGGATGATAAAAACCCATTGTTTACTTCTAATACAAGTTTGACTTTTAATTGGGGAGGAGTTTCTGGAAAAGTAAAAACGATAATGACTAATTTAAAGTCTAGATCGCATCATGAAAAAGTTGTAGACAGTTTAGCCTTTTACATTAGTTACCTTAAGCAATCACGTTTTAGAAAAGACGATATTTATAAAGCGGCACCTTTTAAGTTAAAACTAACACCAAACACGTTTCAAGTATTAAATCACCCTATAAAAATTACGTTTTTAGAAGACGAAAAAATAGAAATACAAACTGAATTTGAAACACCAACATTAAGGACTCAAAATTTCAATACTAAAGAGCATAAGACTATCTCTGTTGCAAATGGAATAAAAAAGTATCAAGCCACTTTAAACACGCCTATTGATTTACCATTTCTAAAAGGAATGATTACCAAAAGGGCAAAACGCGAGTTTGGCGTTGGCGATTCGTATTATATTCAGTTAAGCGATTTTGATGGTGTTGTATATAACTATAAAAGCAAATTATATATAGACAACCCAGCAAACTCTTCTATACTTAATTTAAGTATGACAGATGTTAACACATCTAAAATTGTCGATTATTTAAATAAATCTGTAGATATATTAAGAAAAGATCAATTAGATAAAAAAAACCTATTTGTTACCAATACTATTGCTTTTATAGACAAGCAGCTTGCTCGCGAAAAAGCCAAACTAAGTTCTAGAGCAGATTCTTTAAATAATTATAGAGAGAAGAATAAGATTTTTAATTTAGATGAAGAAAACCTTCTAATAAACGAAAAACTATCTCAATTCGAAGTAGAGCGTGATAATATTAATAGAAAACTGGCTTACTATAAGAGTCTTAGAACATATTTAGAAACTAGTAATGCGTTTACAGATTTGCCTGCACCATCAATAGCTGGTATTGATGATAGTAATATTCTTAATAATATTTCTAAGATTAATGTTTTGTCTGTACAGAAATCTAAATATGAAGCTACTGTAAGAAGTGATGCGTCTATTTTTACAGACTTAAATAATCAAATAAATGGTCTTAAATCTGTGCTTTTAGAGAACATAAGTTCTGCAACCGGAGGTTTACGTCGTGAACTTAATTTTGTTATAGGAAAAATAGGCCAGAGTAATAGTAAAATAAGAAAGCTTCCTAAAGACCAACAACAGTTACTATCTATTCAGCGTCAATATGCTTTAAGCGAGCAGACTTATAATATGTTTTTAGCCAAGCGTGGCGAAGCAGACATTATTAAATCGGCAAGTGTAAGCGATGTTCAAATTATAGATACAGCTAAAGATACAGGAGCAATACCAATAGACTTAAAACTAAGTGCGCGCTATGTTTTTGCTTTTTTAGGTGGTTTTTTATTACCATTACTAGCAGCATTTTTGTTTACATTTTTCGATAATAAACTGCATAATCCACAGAGTTTAGAAAAATTATCGAAAATCCCATTATTAGGTGTCGTTGGTAAAAACACAACTAAAAACAATTTAGCAGTACACTTGAAGCCTAAGTCTACAGTAGCAGAGGCTTTTAGAAGTTTAAGATCCAGTTTGCAGTATATCTATAAAAAGCATGCTGTTGATGGCTCTAAAACGGTTATGATTACTTCTTCTGTAAGTGGAGAAGGTAAAACCTTTTGCTCTATTAATATAGCAACCGTTTTTGCGCTTAGTGGAAAGAAAACAGTATTAGTAGGATTAGATTTAAGAAAGCCAAAAATATTTGACGATTTCGAAGTTAAAAATAGTATTGGCTCTGTAAATTATCTTATAGGCCAAAAAACGTTATCAGAAATCACACAGCAAACACAAATTGAGAATTTAGATTTAATTGTATCTGGTCCAGTACCACCAAATCCTTCAGAGTTATTAATAGGTGAAACTATGGATAAATTTATAGAAGAATTAAAGGCTAAATACGATTATATAATATTAGATACACCTCCAATTGGTTTAGTAGCAGATGCTTTAGAATTAGCAGAATATGTTGATGCTACATTATATGTTGTAAGACAAGATTATACTAAAAAAGGCATGCTAAGTCTTATTAACGATAAATTTAAACGTAAAGAATTAAGTAACATTAGTTTTATTTATAATTTCTACGATCAAAAAGGGACGTATGGTTATGGCTACGGTTATGGTTACGGTTATGGCTACGGTTATGGCACTTATGGTAATGGCTATCATGAAGATGAAGAAAGAAAAAAAGGCTTGTTAAGTAAGATAATTAGCTCGTTTAAATTAAAAAAATAATATTGAATACTGAAACAACACCTCAAGACTGGTTATATACTATCTCTCCTAAACGAAAAATGGTAGATCTAAATTTTAAAGAAATTTGGCGCTATCGCGATTTGCTGTTTTTGTTTGTTAAACGAGATATTATAACAGTATATAAACAGACTATATTAGGACCATTATGGTTTTTTATTCAGCCTTTATTTACCTCAGTAATATTTACATTAATATTTAATAATTTAGCATCAATTCCAACAGGAGAAGGTGTGCCAGCATTTTTATTTAATCTAGCAGGTATTACCTCATGGAATTATTTTAGTGCTTGCTTAACGGGTACAAGTAATACCTTTAAAGCTAATCAAGGTATTTTTGGTAAAGTCTATTTTCCCAGAGTAATAACACCACTGTCTGTTGTGTTTTCTAACCTTTTAAAGTTTGGTATTCAACTATTGGTGTTTGTAATTTTTTATATTTATTTTGTGTTTTTCACAGATCAAGCATCTGCTGCTTCACCAAAAGCAGCAATACTTTTATTGCCTTTTTTAATCGTTTTTATGGGATTATTTGGTTTGGGTTTCGGCATGATTTTATCATCATTAACTACCAAATATCGTGATTTAACATTTTTGGTGAGTTTTGGTGTGCAATTGTTAATGTACGGTTCTGCGGTAATGTATCCATTATCTTATTTTAAAGAACGTTTACCTGAGTATTCTTGGTTAGTAGAGTATAATCCTATGACCACAATTATTGAACTTTTTAGATATATGACTTTGGGGATTGGTGACTTCTCTCTCAATAAATTTTTATATGCAGGAATTATAAGTGTAGTTCTATTTTTATTAGGTTTAATAATATTTAATAAAACCGAAAAAACCTTTATAGATACAGTTTAGTCTGAGCTATTTTTTTAATTATGAACGAGAATAAAAATGTTTTAATTTGTATAGGCACAAGACCCGAGGCTATTAAAATGGCACCAGTTTATTTTGAGTTTTTAAAATCTGGTTACAATACAAAACTTTGTGTGACTGCTCAGCATAGAGACTTGTTAGATCAAGTGTTGCATTTTTTTAAAATGACTCCAGATTTCGATTTAGATTTAATGACACCTAATCAAACCTTAAATATGTTAAGTTCTAGAATTCTAGAAGGTATTGATAACATCTTTATAGAACAGAAAATAGATCTTGTTTTGGTGCATGGAGATACTACAACCTCTAGTGTTATTGCTTTAGCTGCTTTTAATAGAAAAATTAAAGTAGCACATGTAGAAGCAGGATTAAGAACTTATAACAAGCAGTCTCCATTTCCAGAAGAAATGAATAGACAACTAACAGGTAGATTGGCAGATTTTCATTTTGCGCCTGGAGAAACGGCAAACCAAAACCTTAAAAAGGAAGGTGTTTTAGTAAATAACATTTTGGTTACTGGTAATACAGTAATAGATGCTTTAAAAATAACGAGCACTATTTTAGACGAAGGTTTTAATAATACTATTATTCAAAACTTAAATGAGAAAATAGATTTTAATAAAAAAATAGTTCTGGTTACAGGACACAGAAGAGAAAATTTTGGAGAAGGTTTCGAGTCAATTTGTAATGCTTTAGTCGAAATTTCTAAAGATAGCGATGTGGAACTTGTTTTTCCAGTACATCTCAATCCTAACGTTCAAGAAGTGGTTTATAAGCGACTTTCTAATTTGCCAAATGTGCATTTAATAGCGCCTTTAGATTATCCAACGTTTATTTGGATTATGAAGAAATCTCACCTTATTATTTCAGATTCTGGAGGTGTTCAAGAAGAAGCACCAACCTTTGGAGTGCCAGTTTTAGTAACGCGTACAGTAACAGAACGTCAAGAAGGTATTACTGCTGGATGCTCATTTTTAGTAGGTACTAATAAAATTGTAATCGTTACAAAAGCAAAAGAAATTTTGTCTAAATCTAAAGATTATAATAAAACCATAAACCCTTATGGAGATGGTAACGCATCAAAAAAAATTGTTGACTTTTTTAAAAGTAGAACATGGTAGATAGTAAAGACATTATATTAAAAGCCGAGAACATTTCTAAACAATACCGTTTAGGTATGGTTGGTACAGGAACTATAAGTCACGATTTAAACCGTTGGTGGAATCGTGTGCGAGGCAAGGAAGATCCATATTTACAAGTTGGAGAGGCAAACGATCGTAGTACAAAAAGCGATAGCGACTATGTTTGGGCATTACAAGATATTAATTTTGAAGTTAAAAAAGGAGAGGTTTTAGGTATTATAGGTAAAAATGGTGCAGGTAAATCGACCCTTTTAAAAATATTATCTAAAGTAACAGGTCCAACAACTGGCGAGATAAAAACTAGAGGACGTATAGCGTCTTTATTAGAAGTAGGTACAGGTTTTCATGGCGAAATGACAGGACGCGAAAACATCTTTTTAAATGGTGCTATTTTAGGAATGACCAAAAAGGAAATTACTGCTAAAATAGACGAGATTATCGAGTTTTCTGGTTGCCAACGTTATATAGATACACCTGTAAAACGCTATAGTTCTGGTATGACAGTGCGTTTAGCATTTGCAGTAGCAGCCTTTTTAGAGCCCGAAATATTGGTTATTGATGAGGTATTAGCAGTTGGTGATGCAGAATTCCAAAAGAAAGCGATTGGGAAAATGCAAGATATTTCTCGTGGCGATGGTAGAACTGTTTTGTTTGTGAGCCATAATATGGCAGCGGTTAAGAGTTTGTGTACTAGGGCTTTGGTGCTTAAAAATGGGAAAACAACCTTTGAAGGAGATGTAGAAGAAGCTGTTATGTTTTATTTAGAAGGATCAGAAGTTGATTCAAAAGTAAATACATTTCATGATAGAAAAGGAAGTGGAAAATTAAAAATAAAAGAAATTGAAATACAAGGTAAAAATAAAAATAAAACACCACAAACGGGATTTCCATTTGCAATCACCTTTTCTCTAGATAATAATATTCAAGCTAAACTTAATGATGTCCAAATGGATTTACGAATAGATGATAATTTAGGACAAAGAATAGCTTGGCTTAGTACTAGTTTAGTTAATTTTAGTGAAGAAAATGAGATAGTAAATAAGCTGGTTTTTAAAATTGATAAACTAAACCTTAACAAAGGTATATATTATGTTACTACATATATAATGGTTAAAAACGAAGAATCAGATTGGATTCAGAACGCATTTTCTTTTGAAGTAGAAGAAGGAGATTATTATGGTAATGGTGCATCTGTTTCAGTTAGTCAAAGTAAAGCCTTGTTTAATTTTAAAGTCTCAAATGTATTATGATTAATAAAATAAAAAGGTTGGTTAAGGAGAATAGAGAATTCCAACAATCACAAATAAAATATCTAAAAGAATTAGAATGGGCTCAAGTATATCATGATAGTATTAGAGGTCAAAAAGCAATCGAAAACTTGCCATTAAATATTGGTAGATGGGCTGGTAACTATACTTTTTTTTATATACTTAATAGAGTTCTAAAAGACAACAAACCATTAAGTATATTAGAAATGGGTTTAGGAGAATCTTCTAAGTTTATCTCTACTTATTTAGACTCTAATTTAACTAAATCAACTCATTTAATAATTGAACAAGACAAAAGCTGGGCATCAACATTTGAATCACAATTTTTATTATCCAAAAGATCTAAAATTGAGATTTGTCCAATAGTTGAAAGAGATGTTAAAAATTTCCAAGTGAAGGTTTATGAAAATTTTAAATCGATAATTGAAAATAATTACGACTTATATGTTGTCGATGGGCCGCATGGAAGTCCTCGTTTCTCTAGGTACGATATAGTGTATGCTGCTAAGAAAATGGACAAAAACCAGCAGTTTATAATTATTCTCGATGATTATCAACGACAAGGAGAAAAAGATACTTTTTACGAATTACAATCTGTCTTTAAGCAAAAAGGTATAACTATATTTTATCAAACTTATTTTGGCGCTAAAGAAGTAAAGGTTATTACTACCGAGAAGTATAAACATTGTTGTTCTATGTAAAATAAGCTTTTCTTTTTATTAATAATCTTATGTTCTGTAATTATTAATAAGCAGCTGCAAATATAAAAACTTTTGCTAATAATATGAAAACCCATTCAAACCAAAATATTTTATTGAATGTTCTTACCCGAACATCCAATCGTCCTTTTGGTTTTTCAAATTGCCATAAGTCTATTATAAATCAAACTTACAATAACGTAAACCATATTGTGTCTTACGATAATGAAAAAGATTTAGATTACCTTAAATTATATAATGTTGAAAAAATTAAGGTTAATGTAAATATTCCTGTTGTTGAACATAAAGACGGTCACATACACGCACCTTATAATTTATATTGTAACTCATTATTAAATCAAGTAAAAAGTGGTTGGATAATGTTTTTAGATGATGATGATAATTTGCTACATAATAAAGTTTTAAAAGAAATTGTGTCTAAAATAAAAAAAGCAAACGACGACACTATTTTTATATGGCAAATGAGATATCCTGATGGGAAAATTTTACCTAATGAAGAACAATTTAATTCAAAGGAAATAAAACTTAATACAATAGGTTCATGTTGTATTATTTTTCACTCTAAGTATAAAGATGAAGCACAATGGGATCAATGGAAAGCCTCAGATTTTAGATTTATTAAAGCTTTATCTAGCAAAGTGCCTAATATAGAATGGATAAAAAAAGTTTATGTTCAAATTAATAATTTTGGAGATTATGGAAATAAAAACGACATCTCAAATTCTGTTGTAGATAATAAGATTTATAATAAAAATTTTATCTGGTGGTTTTTACCAAAATATCATCAAACTATTTTTGGTATTTATATATTTAAAAAAGAAACCTATTCTACTTTTTTTAATAGAGTAAAAAGAAAATTAAATCAATAATAAAATAAATGCTTGCAATTGTAATTCCATATTATAAATTATCTCATTTTAATGAGACTTTAAAATCTTTATCGATTCAGACCAATAAGCGCTTTAAAGTATATATTGGTAATGACGCGAGTCCTGAAGATCCATTACATTTATTAGAGAAATATAAAACACAATTACATATTGTTTACCATCATTTTGAAGAGAATTTAGGAGGTGTGTCGTTACCAAAACAATGGGAACGCTGTATTAATTTAACTAATAATGAAGAATGGATTATGATATTGGGTGATGACGATTATCTAGAAGAGAATGTCGTTGAATCTTGGTACGAAAATTACAATAAATTTGTATCTAAAACAAACTTGATAAGGTTTGCTACTAAAATTGTAAATGAAAAAGATGACACTATTTCAGATAGTTATAAACACCCAATTTGGGAGTCTGCAACAGATGCTTATTTTAGAAAATTTAATTATTTAACAAGAAGCTCCTTGTCAGAGTATATTTTTAAAAAACAATCCTTTGTTAAATATGGTTTTTATAATTACCCACTAGCTTGGAACAGTGATGATCATGCTTGGCTAGATTTTTCAGATAATAAACCTATTTATACTATAAATGAAACCTTGGTTTATTTCAGGTTATCGAATTTAAATATTTCTGGAAAAGATGATAATCTATTGGTTAAGAGTGTTTCTCAAACAATATTTTATAAAAACTTAATTAACAGAAAGCTTAAGTTTTACAAAAAAACAGATAAAATAAAAATATTAAGAAGATATGAAAATCATATTCTAAAAACTAGAAAACTAACGTACAGAGAATGGATATATTTATTGTATCTGTACTCGAGACAATTGCATTTTATTGAATTTAAAAAAATAATAAAAAGATTTTTGAATACTAAATTAGGTAGGTATGAATATTAACGTTTCAATAATAGTTCCATGTTATAACCAATCGCAGTTTCTTGACGAGGCACTTGCTAGTGTCTATCATCAAACTGCCAAAGATTGGGAATGTATTATTGTAGACGATGGTAGTAAAGATCAAACAAAAGAAGTTGCTAAAAGATGGTGCGATAAAGATTCTAGGTTTTTATACATATATCAAGAGAACGCTGGGTTAAGTGCGACTAGAAATACAGGAATAAATAGAGCTAAAGGTATCTATGTATTGCCATTAGATGCAGATGATAAAATTGCAGACAATTATATTGCTTTAGCCTTAAGTACTTTTAAAAAAGATGAAGCCATTAAAGTGGTTTATGCAAAAGCAGAAAAGTTTGGATCAGTATCTGAAAAATGGAATTTAAAAGATTTTTCACTTAAAAATTTGAGTAGAAATAATATGATTTTTTGCTCTGCTTTATTTAGAAAGTCTGATTGGGAACGTATTGGAGGTTACGATGAAAATATGTTATACGGTTGGGAAGATTGGGAGTTATGGATAGCAATGCTTAAAAACGGAGGCAAAGTAGTTAAGTTAGATAATACTTGTTTTTTCTATAGGATAAAAGAAAGTTCTATGCTTACAGGTATAGATAAAAATAAAGCAGACTATTTATTAAACTACCTTAATGTAAAGCACGCAGATTTTTTTGTAAAGCATTATGGAACTTTTCAAGATTTAGATAGAGAAATAATTTTGTTACAAGAAACCCATAAAGAACAAATGGACAGCGAAAAATATGTAATTGATGTTTTTTTTAGCAAATTCCTTGGCTTTTCTATTTTCGGAAAATATAAAAAGAATAGAAATTAAATAAATGAAGAAAAAAGACATTCAATTTCTAGCTTATTATTTACCACAATTTCATCCTATTCCTGAAAATGATGCTTGGTGGGGAAAAGGCTTTACGGAATGGACAAATGTAAAAAAAGCAAAACCATTATTTAAAGGCCACCAACAACCTATAATCCCAGGTGAGTTAGGATATTATGATTTGTTGAAACAGCCTATCATACAAGAAGAACAAGCTAAATTAGCAGGAGAGAACGGTGTCGATGGTTTTATATATTATCAATATTGGTTTGATACAGATAAGATGTTATTAGAGAAGCCAGCAGAAGCTATGCTTGCTAATAAAAATATTGATATTCCATTCTGTTTTTGCTGGGCAAACGAAACATGGAAAGGCATATGGCATGGTTTAGATAACCCAGAAGTATTGGTAGAGCAATGCTATAGTGGTGTTAAAGGATATCAAGAATATTTTAATTATTTACTACCATTTTTTAAAGACAAACGGTATATATTGGTAGATAATAAACCAATGTTTCATATTTATCGCATTGAGGATATTCCAGATTTTAAAGCATTTACAGACACGTTTAATAGTTTAGCTAAGCAAGCTGGTTTTGATGGCGTTTATTTTATAGCAACAATTGTTTCTCAGCCTAATAATGTACTAGATAATACTAGTATTTATGGTCAAGTAGGAATAGATGTATTTCTTAAAATGCGCTACCAAAAACCTTCTTTTTTTAAGCTTGGAAGTATACTAAATAGAATTGAAAATAAATTAAAAACAAAGTTTGGAGCTTCTTATAAAATAGGTGTTCGCAAAAAACCTTTAATTTTCGATTATGCTAAAGGTGTGTCAGAATTTAATATTGAATCTCCACATAATAAGTATATACCTTGTGTATTTCCTAATTGGGATAACTCGCCAAGAAGCGGAAAAAAATCTTTAATCTTTAAAAATGCAACACCAGAAACTTGGAAAAAACACTTAGAAGTAGCAGTAGATGAGGTTAAAAAAAATGTTAACAATCCAAGATTTATTGTAATAAAGTCTTGGAACGAATGGGCAGAAGGGAATTATCTAGAACCTGATAAAAATTATGGATTACAGTGGTTAGAAGTTGTAAAAACAGTTAAAAATAAAATGATAGAAACAGAGCTATGATAAAAAATTTAGTTTCTATAGTTATGCCTGTATATAATGGCGAAAAATATTTGGTGGAAGCAATAAATAGTTGCTTAAACCAGACACACACTAACATAGAGTTAATTATAGTTAATGATTGTTCTACCGATAACAGTTTAGAGATTGCAACTAAATTTCAGGAAAAAGATAGTAGAATCGTTATTATTAACAATAAAAAAAATATAAAACTACCAGCGAGTTTAAATCTAGGACACAAAGCAGGTAAAGGAAGTTATGTAACTTGGACTAGTGATGATAATATATTTAATTTAAATGCCATTGAACGCTTATTAAAAGCATTAAAAACTAATAAAGTAGACCTTGTATATAGTGATATCTCAAAGATAGACAGTAATGGCAAAGAAATTAAAAAAGTATCGTTTTTAGATTTTGAAAACGTGCTGTTTGGTAATTTTATTGGATCCTGTTTTTTATATAAAATGGAAGTTTTTAATAAAAATAAAGGGTATAATGAATCATTGTTTTTAGTTGAGGATTACGATTTTTGGCTAAGAGCTTCTTTACATAGTGAGTTTTATCAGTTAAAAGAGAATCTGTATAATTATAGACTTCATGGAGATAGTTTAACCCATAGTATTTCTTCAAATAACGATAAAAATATACTTTTTATAAAAAATGTAGAATTAATGTACACTAATTTTGCAAAATCTATAATGGTAAGCAATCATGAGGTTATTGCTAAATTTCAAACCAATATTTTAATATATAGAGAAATAAAGTTCGACTGGCTTAAAAATAATAAGAGCATATTTTTTGAGTTTTTTAATGCGCTTTCTAAGTACAAAAACTACAGTAACAAAAGCGATTTAAAGAAACTGCTTATGAATAAAATAACGTATGTTTTTGTTTTAAATTATAAAGAAAGAAAAAACATTTTAAGAGCTGCATTTATAATTTTTAACTTTTATAGTGTATTAGATATCAAGACAATAAAGACACTAATTAAATATTCTTTTTTTAAAAAATAATGAAACCAACCGTAACAATTATAATGGCAACATACAATAGAGCTCAATACATTGTTGAGTCTATTAAATCCATACAAGCACAAACATTTGAAAATTGGGAATGCCTGATAATCGACGATGGTGGGACAGATAATACAAGTGAAGTTTTAAAACCCATTTTAGAAGAAGATAAACGCTTTTCTTATTTAAAAAGAACAGATAATTATACAAAAGGATTGCCAGGTTCAAGAAATTATGGATTAGATTTAGCAAAAGGTGATTACATTATATTTTTTGATGATGACGATATTGCACATCCTCAAAATTTAGAAATATGTTTAGATGAATTTGCTAAGGACGATATTTCTTTTTGTCGATACATAAGGCGTGTTTTTAGAGGTGATTTTAATTATAATTTCGACCTTTCTAAAGAATACACACATTTCTATATAGATAAAAGAGATATTAATAAAATTCTTAGAAATGAGCTTCAATTTAATTCTTGTGCAGTTATGTGGACAAAAGCATGCTACCAAAACCATCGTTATACAGAGCATTTAAAATATGCTGAAGAATGGGAGGTGTATTCAAGAATTATTACATCTGTTAATAAAGGAATATCTATAGATAAAGATTTGTATTACGGTAGAAAACACGAAGCATCAATTACTGGCGATTTCAATAACAAGAATGAAGCAAGTCTTAAATCTTATGCAGATGCAATACATTTAGTGATTACAGATTTACATAAAAAGCAATTATTAAATACAGAAATATTGCGTTATTTTGTTCAAGTTTCTTTAGATTATAAGGAGTATAACCTGTTTAATAGAATTTTTAATACACTAGACTATCCTTCTCTAAAAAAACTAAAATGGGAAGCTATTTATTTACACTTACCGCTTCGTTTATTTTTTTATAGAATTTATAAAAGACACATTAAATAACCTTTTATGAAATATATATCAGGTTTAAATGGCATTCGAGCTATTGCTGTGCTTTTTGTAATTGTTTCTCATCGTTTTCCACAGGACCATATTGTGCATAAACTTTCTTTAGGCAATTATGGAGTAGATATCTTTTTTGTATTAAGTGGGTTCTTAATATCACGCTCCCTTTTTTCTCAAATTATAGCTCATAATAATGGAGAGATTTCAAAACAAAATATTCTTAAGCAATTTTTTTATAAAAGAAGCTTGCGTATTTTTCCTATATACTATTTGTTATTACTTTTTATGTATTTAACTAGTGGTATCATTGGGAATCAGTTTAAAGAGAATATACTATGGTACTTGTTTTATGGTTCTAATTATTTAAATTATTTTCAAAACAAATGGTTTGGATCCTTAGCACATTTTTGGTCACTAGCCGTAGAAGAACAATTTTACATCTTTTGGCCATTGTTATTACTATTCATGTTTAAAAAACGGATTTTAATATTTTTTGGAGCTTTAATTATAGTAGGTACAATTTATCCTTTTTTAATAGATGGAAAATCGGGAGTGTTATTATTGTCTTGTGTTAATGCATTTGCAGTAGGTGCTTTGCTTGCCTATATAGAAATTAAAAAGCCTGTTTATAAAAGTGCATTTATAAAAATTATAAAAGTTGTATTTTTCCCAACACTAATTATGGTTTTAATACATCAACTTGTTGTAAATATTCCATATTTTTCTAGTCGATTAGCTGCGGCAATTATAGCAGTGTCAATAATTTCATATTGTTTATACCATTCTAATAGTTTTTTAGTAAAACACATATTAGGTAATAAAGCTCTTAATTTTATTGGTACTATTAGTTATGGAATATATTTGTATCACAATATAGTACCAAGATACTGGGCTTGGGGATTACGAAAGCTGAATATAATTACTCCAGCTACACACTATGAGTTTTCATATTTAGAATTTTTTATGCAAACTATTTTTATAATTGTAGTTAGCTATTTTTCATGGATTATTGTTGAAAGACCAATATTGAAATTTAAAGACAGACAATTTAATAATGGTAAATTAGTATAATGTTGCTAAATTATAGATTGTAGAATGCTAATAGTTTATTGTATAAGATAAACGTTAAAGAATATAATAAAAACGAAGTTGTAAATATGAATTTTCTAGTAATAGCACAAGATCTTAGAGTTTCTGGCACAAGCGAAGGCATCGTGTCACGATCTTTTATTGCAAAGTTAAGAATGGCATATCCAAAGGCTATTATAGATGTGTTGTACATTAAAAACCATAATAGTGAAGACCAGTTAGAGTTATTACCTGTAAACTCAATACAATCTCATGTTATTAATTTAAAGCCAACATTTAGTGTTAAATGGATAAATAGATTTACAAGACGAGTATTTAATATCTCTTGGTACGATAGGTTTATACATAAATCTTATGCAAAACATATTGCCACTATAGATCATGCAAAATACAATCATGTTTTTATAAGAAGTGCAGGTTTAAATCATGAAATTATTTTGGCAGCGAAAGATCTTCAAATTTTAAAAAAAGCAATAATAAACTTTCACGATCCTTATCCGTTTTTCTGGTATCAAGGATCTAAGCAGGAGTTGTCTGGAGACGAATTAAACCGTTTTCATAATATGTATAAAGTAGTACAGCAAGCTAAAGGTTGTATTAGTACAGCTAAGATGATGTCTCAAGATTTAGAGTTTTTATATGGTTCTAGAAAGCAATTTTATACGTTGCCACATCAATTCTCGGAAACCGTTTTCAACTTAACAGATATAGAGCATGTGCGTAAAAAGCAAAAACCAGTAACACTTGCCTATCATGGTTCTATTCAATTTGGAAGACAGATTGATGTGCTTTTAGATGCCTATGATACTTTAGTAAAAACAAACACTCAAATTAAAGAGCATACAGAATTTGTATTACGTTTAGGAGGAGGTGATGTGCAAAGATTAAGAAGTAAATATGCTAAAAATAAAAACATTTCTATTTTAGGAACACTTAATTTTTCGAATTCGTCTTACGAACAAATGCATAGTGCAGATATTAATATTATTCTAGAAAACGGACCTTTGTACTGTAATATACTTGTTGGTAAAGCTCCTTTTTTAGCTTCTTTAAATAAGCCAATATTTTGTGTGTCTCCAAGACGTAGTGAATTAAGGCATTTAATAAATGATGTAAAGTATATTGCAAGTGGAGATGATATTGAAGAGGTAAAAGAAAAATTAGAAGCCTTAATTAGTAAAAATATAATATCTAAAGAACCGGTTTTTCCTTTTGGAGACTATTTTAGTGATACTAATTTTGTAAATAAGTTAGACAATATTTTAAAAGAAAATTAATACATAGATTAATTGTAATATGAAAAAAAAATGGTCAGGTGAAAGGTTAGAGACTTTTATTTATGGTAACGTATCAGTGGAACATTTACATAGGTATGCGTTGTCCTCAATGTTTGTTAAAGGAAAAATAGTACTTGATATAGCCTCAGGAGAAGGGTACGGCTCTTTCTTAATGTCAAAAGCAGCTAAAAAAGTTATCGGAGTTGATATAGATAACGATGCTGTAGATCAGGCAAAAATTAAATATAAAAATGATAATTTAAGTTTTTTGACTGGTAGCGCAGAGAATATTCCGCTTGAAGACAATAGTATAGATGTATTGGTGAGTTTTGAAACAATAGAACATCATGACAAGCATGAAGAAATGTTTTTAGAAATAAAAAGAGTCTTAAAACCAAATGGGATGTTAATAATGTCTTCTCCAGATAAAAAATATTATTCCGATTTACAAAAAAATAATCCTTATCACATAAAAGAGTTATACCTAGAAGAATTTGAAAATTTAGCCAAGAGGCATTTTACTAACACTAAAACATATTTTCAAAATTGTGTTAATGGAAGTTCTATAATAGCTCCAGTTAATTCTTTTGAGAATTTAAAAATATTTTCAGGAAATTTTGAAGAAATATACCCGAAAAAACTTCCAGCTCTTTATAATATAATTATTGCTTCAGAGGGAATAGTAGATGAAGTTGAATTATTTATATTTGATGGTCAAGTAATTTCTAATAAAATAAATGAGGATAATATAAATTACATAAGGTCTTCAACCACTTTTAGATTAGGAAGTTATATTCTTAAGCCATTTATTAAAATAAAAAATAGCATTAAAAGATAAAAACTTTAAAATGAGCAAAGCTAGAGTAATCGCCTATTATTTACCACAATTTCATCCTGTAGCAGAAAATGATGAGTGGTGGGGAAAAGGCTTTACAGAGTGGACAAACGTAGGTAAGGCGAAGCCTTTGTTTAAAGGCCATGACCAACCAAAATTACCAGCCGATTTAGGATATTATGATTTAAGAGTTCCAGAAGTTTTAGAACAGCAAGCCAAAATGGCGAAAGAGCATGGCGTAGAAGGTTTTTGTTATTGGCATTATTGGTTTGGTGATGGAAAGCGCTTGCTAGAAAAACCATTTCAAGCACATTTAAAATCCAATGTTTCAGATGTTGGTTTTTCTTTAGCTTGGGCTAATGTAAAATGGGGAGGATTAGATTATGGCGATAAGTTTAAAAGATTATTAATGGATCAAACTTATTCTGGCATTGAAGATTATACAAATCATTTTTACGAAGTGCTACCTGCTTTTAAAGATAAAAGGTATTTAACTATTAACGATAAACCAATTTTTACCATTTATAATCCATCAGGACTTCCAGACTCAAATGCATTTATTAAATTGTGGAATAAATTAGCTGTTGAAAATGGATTAAAAGGAGTCTATTTTATTGCCTATCAGCATTTCGATTTTCCATATAAAGAACAAGGTTTTGATGCTCTAACACCACCAAGTCCAAGTCATCTTTTTTCGAGAGTTAAGTATGGGTTTTTAGATAAACTAGTTAATAAAGTTACAGGTTATAGATTGAATCAATTTAAATACAAATCATTTAAATTAAGAAATATTTACAATCACAGTAAAATCGTTGAAGCAAGTGATTATAGAGACATACCTAAGAGTGTAAAGTTCTATCCAAGTTGTAGCCCAAATTGGGATCACACACCAAGAAGTGGACATAAAGGGCAAGTAATTATAAACACGAAGCCAGAGCTGTTTTTTAAAAATTTAGAAAATTGTTATGATAGAATTAAAAACTATAATAAAGACGAGAGAATTATTTTTATTAAAGCTTGGAACGAATGGGCAGAAGGCAATTATTTAGAGCCAGATCAAAAAAATGGTTTCAATAATTTAAATGAAATAAAGAAATTTCAAGAAAGAACTTAATTTGTAAATGAGAATAGGTTACAATCCACATAAAGACCAAGTATTAGAAAAATCTGAGTTTACACATCAGGTAGTAATGCCAGTTTATATACCTAATCAAGAAGGTTATTTTAAAGATAGCTTATCTATTTTAAAATTAACTTTAGAGTCTTTATTTAAAACAACACACAACAGCACATTCTTTTCGATTGTAAATAATGGAAGTTGTGACGCAGTTGTAGATTACCTTGAACATTTATACAAAAAAGGAAGCATTCAAGAATTAATACACACCACTAACATTGGCAAATTAAATGCTATTTTAAAAGGGTTGGTTGGTAATACTATAGAGCTAGTAACCATTACAGATGCAGATGTGCTTTTTACTAACGGATGGCAATTAGAAACAGCTAAGGTTTTTAAAACCTTTCCAAAAGTTGGCGTTGTTGGTATTGTGCCTCAATTTAATATGTTTAAATCGCATTGCGGAAATGTTATTTACGATAACCTATTTAATAAAAACTTTAAATTTCTTCCTATAAAGTCACCAAAAGCATTAGCCTTATTTTATAAAAGTATTGGTTGGGATGAGACTTATAATAAAGATTTTTTAAAGTACGGTTTAGGTATCGAAAATAAAGAAGTAAATGTACTATTAGGTTCAGGTCATTTTGTAGCAACCTATAAAAAGCAGCAATTTGAGACTGTAAAATCGTATTTGGGTTATAAACTAGGAGGGAACTCTGAAGGTTATTTAGATTCTGCAGCTTTAGAATTTGATTATTGGAGAGTAACAACGCAGGAGAACTATGCTTTTCACATGGGTAATGTTATGGAAGATTGGATGTCTAAAATAGCTATTAATAATAGTGATAAGGATGTTGTTATTTCTGGATTTTTAGAAAGACAAAAAATGAATAGTATTAGTTACTTTATAAAAAATAAACTGTTTTATAAGTTGGTTCTAAATAAGCGTTTTTCGAAATTATTCTACTCATGGAAAAAATTGCCAAAGCAAATGATTAGTAATTATAACAGTGTAAAAGCAGAATAGATGGTTAATAGAATTATTGTGTCGGCTTATTCTGTTCATCCAGATCAAAAATCTAGCGAAGCTATCGTTAATAAAAATTGGTTGGATATTTTATATAAAAAGGGAAGTGTGTTGTATGTGATTTCTGCATTCAATAATTATAGTTTTAAAGGAGGAGTAATTAAGCTTATAAAAAAACATAAAACAAATGCACTGCTCTATAAAACATCAAAACAAAACAAAGGTTTAGGAGGCTTAGTTTATAAGGTTTTAAATACATTAAATAAGACGGTATTTAATTCTAATAATACGCTTTTAGAGACCATTTGGGTAAAAAAACAATCGAAGATATTACATAATACAATTACTCAAGAAGATGTTGTTTGGTCAAGAATTCTACCAACACTTTCAATAGTTCCAATACTAAATGTTTATAGAAAAAAACCATTCCCATTTATTGTAAATGTAAACGATCCAATAAATGCAGGTGTTTTTAAACAGGATAATTTGGACAGCCATCAAGCTGTTTTTTTAAAGACAAAAGATATTGCGCAAGCTTGGACGTTTCCTTCATCTAAATTAGCCGATAGAATGGCTAATAATTATAATTTAGATAGGCAACGTTGTTTTGTAATACCACATGCAATGCAAAAAGTTGAAAAACTTTACAAAAGAAATATAGAGAAACAGGAAGTCAATTTTTTATACGCAGGTACTTTTTATAAAAGTGCTTTTACTGAAGAGTTTAAAACGAGTCTAATTACCTTTAATAAGCTTGAAGTCTCACAAAAAGTGAGTTTTACATTTGTGCTTTCTCAGTTTGATGAAGAATCTATTACTTGGTTAAAAGCATCAATACCTAATGTTATTTTAAAATTTAAATTAGAGAGAACACAAGTACTTGAGCTTATAAAGAAATCGGACTGTATGTTTGTTGTAGATTCTATTTTGCATGGCGAATTGTTAAAAGGTAAATTAATAGAAGCTTTGTCTTTTGGTGTTCCAGTTTTTGGAGTTACTTATCCTAATTCTATAATGGATAAAGTAGTTAGTAGTTATGGGAGCGTTTCGGCTTATCAAAATAAAGAAAATGACATCTTAAATAAAATGAATTTTTTTGTAAATAACATTAATAACTTAGAGGTGTTAAATGCCTTTTACAAGCAAAGAACTACGGTTTTAGATAAAATTTCTGAAGATTATATTGCAGAGGCAACACAGTTGGTAACTACTTTTGCTTATAACCGTTTTAATAACAAAAAGGAAGTATCTATAAAAGCACCAGATCAATTAAATTGGCCTTGATATAAAAATATAAACACTACTAAAATTGAAAACAATAATAGTTATACCAGCACGTGGAGGCTCTAAAAGGCTGCCAAATAAAAATGTTTTAGCATTAGGCGATTTGCCTTTAATAGCACACAGTATTTTGTATGCTAAAGCAAATTTACATTTAGCTGATGCTATTTATATTACAACAGACGATGCCGCAATAAAAGAAATAGCATTGTCTTATGGCGTAAATGTTATAGATAGACCTTCGGATATTTCTGGAGATTTAGAACCTACAGTTTCTGCGGTTAAGCATGTTTTACAATCAATTAATGAAGCTGTAGAAACAGTAATTCTATTGCAGCCTACAAATCCATTAAGACCAAAAACATTGTTAGAAGATTGTTTTAATGCTTACAATGAAAAAGCTTGTGACAGTGTGTTTACAGTATCTCAAAGTTATCATAAATTAGGAAAAATAGAGAATGATAAGTTTAAGCCTTTTAATTATAAACCAGGACAACGCAGTCAAGATTTAGAACCCTTATATTTTGAAAATGGATTGCTGTATATAGCAGATGCAACAAGTGTGTTAAACAATGAGATAATGACTACTAACGGGTTTCCTTTTAAGGTAAACCACGTTTTTTCAACTGTAGATATTGATACACAAGCAGATTTAGACTATGCAAATTATATTTTAGAGAAATCTCATCTTAACTTAAATTAAGTAAGCCAGCAATGAGAATAGAACAACTTACTTTTACTCGATTTGTTGCGGCACTTTTAATTGTTGTGTTCCACTTTGGTAGTGGATCAATGCATTTTACTAACGAGTATACTCAGTTTTTATTTAAACAAGCAAATATTGGAGTAAGTTACTTTTTTATATTGTCTGGTTTTGTAATGATAATTGCCTACCATAAAAAAGTGAAGGTTAATTTTATGGACTATATGGTAAATAGATTTGCTAGAATTTATCCTGTATATCTCCTAGCCATTCTTTTCCTTTTGTTTCTAATAGTTGTTTCAGGCCAATTTAATTTTACCGAGTTTATTTTGAATCTATTTATGGTTCAAACTTGGGTGCCTGGACAAGCTTTAGTTTTTAATATTCCTGCTTGGTCATTATCAGTAGAGTTAGTATTCTATGCATTGTTCCCATTTTTATACAATAGGTTTTACTCTAAAATTAGTTTCAATAAATTAATTGTCCCGATTATTTTCTTTTGGTTAATTAGCCAATTTTTATTTCATTATTTAATTAATCAAACAACGTTTACAGATTTATTTTATAGTTCCAAAGATGTAATGTATCATCCCATTTTTCATCTTAATGAATTTATTATTGGTAATTTAGCAGGTCTTTATTTCGTTAAAAAAAGTACTGAAACTAAAAATTATGATGTGCATATAATTGCTTTAGTTATTTTATCTTTAATAGCCTTAAAATTTCCCATAGGGCTTAGTTATCACAATGGTCTTTTAGCAGTTTTGTTTATTCCAATAATTATATTATTGTCACTTAATAATGGGTTTATAACCAAACTATTTAATAAAAAAACTTTTATTTTTTTAGGCGAAATAAGTTACGGTTTATATATTCTTCAATTTGTAATATGGGGATATATAAGTGATTATAGATTGAATAAATATTTAGGCTTAGATAAAGCAGAAGATTTCTTATTTTGCTTCTTTTTAAGGTTGTTTATACTCATTGGCTTATCTATTTTAAGTTATTTATATATTGAAAAGCCAGCTAGAAATAAAATAAAGAGTTATTTAAGTAAAAGAAAAGAAGGTAAATTAATATAATATAGAGAATACAATACATGAATCCATATATAGAAATAGCTGGACGTAAAATTGGTCAAGATTTCCCACCTTTAGTCATTGCCGAAATTGGTATAAACCACGAAGGTTCTCTAACAGTAGCCAAAGAAATGGTTGATGCAGCACATAGAGCAGGTGTCGAGGTTGTAAAGCACCAAACACACATTGTTGCAGACGAAATGAGTGGTGCAGCAAAAAAAGTAATTCCTGGTAATGCAAATGTTTCTATTTACGATATTATGGAGCGTTGTTCGCTTAACGAAGAAGATGAGCTTGCACTTAAAAATTATGTAGAGTCTAAAGGCATGATTTTTATTTCTACACCTTTCTCTCGTGCAGCAGCAGAACGTTTAAAAAAGTTCGACATACCAGCTTATAAAATAGGATCTGGTGAGTGTAATAACTATCCGCTTTTAGAACATATAGCACAGTTTGGTAAGCCTGTAATATTAAGTACAGGAATGAATACCATAGAAAGTGTAAGTAAAGCTGTCGCTATTTTCGATAAACATAAAGTACCTGTTGCGCTATTACATACCACAAATTTATATCCAACACCAATTCATTTGGTACGTTTTGGAGCCATGATACAATTACACGAAGCGTTTCCAGATAAAGTTTTTGGTTTAAGCGATCACACACTAAATAATAATGCATGTTTAGGAGCTGTAGCACTAGGTGGTTCTATATTAGAGCGTCATTTTACAGACCACATGCAACGTACAGGTCCAGATATTGTTTGTAGTATGGACGAGAAAGCTTGTAGCGAATTAATAACAAGCAGTGCAGAAATAGCATTAATGCGTGGTGGAGTTAAAGAACCTGCAAAAGAAGAACAGGTAACCATAGATTTTGCTTTTGCAACAGTTTGTACAATAAAACCAATTGCAGAAGGTGAAACCTATACAAAAGAAAATATCTGGGTTAAAAGACCTGGAACTGGAGATATTTTAGCCAATGAGTATGAAAGTATACTTGGTAAAATAGCAACAAGAGCAATAGATAATGACGAACAGTTAACTTGGAAAGATATTAAGTAATGGTAGAATTTGTTTCTTTTTTACAAGCTAAAGTATATAAGCCAAAAGCCATACCAGATAAGGTAATACATGATGCTTTCGAGAAAACAGTAAAAGATGTAAACTATCATTTACCAACATTATCAAAAAAAGAAATAAAACAAAGAATACAAAGTAATGCTAATGAGTTGGCTGTCTTTTTATTTAGACTAGGAAATCAATTACAAACAGAGAATTATAACGATTTAACAGCTCAAATTCATTGGCTATTAAAAGAGTTGTGTTCCTGCGAAATCTATTTCAATAATACTATCGCAGAAGGTTTTTATATAATCCATGGGCAAGGCACAGTAATAGGTAGTAGAAACACCATTGGGAAAGGTTTTATAATTCATCAAGGTTGTACTATTGGTCATAAAAAAAACAGAGAAGGCACTGGAGTTGTTATTGGAGATAATGTAACACTATACTGTAACGCTTCAATTCTTGGTGATTTAAAAATTGAAAATAATGTAACTATTGGTGCTCATATTCTTGTAAGTACTAGCATTAAGAGTAATAGTATCGTTTTAAAAGATGAAACACATAAAATAAAGCCTATAAAGTAGATAAATGAAAAAAATTGTTTTTTTAACAGGCACACGAGCAGACTTCGGAAAAGTGAAATCACTAATCCAAATTCTAGAAAGTCAAAGTCAATTTGAGGTACACATATTTGTTACAGGCATGCATATGCTTGAAGAATATGGTTATACATTAATTGAAGTTGAACGTTGTGGTTTTAAAAATATTTCAACATTTAACAACCACACACACGAGGCTACAATGGATTTAACATTGGCTAAGACCATTTCGGGTTTTTCTGAGTTTATAAAAACTATAAACCCAGACTTAATTGTTATTCATGGAGATCGTGTAGAAGCATTAGCAGGAGCTATTGTTGGTAGTTTAAATAATATATTAGTTGCACATATTGAAGGAGGCGAATTATCTGGTACTATAGACGAGCTTATTCGACATTCTACAAGTAAAATGAGTCATATTCATTTTGTCGCTAACGATAAAGCTAAAGAACGTTTGGAGCAAATGGGAGAGTTGCCAAAGTCTATTTATAGTATTGGTTCTCCAGATGTAGATATTATGTTTTCCGAAAACCTACCAAGCCTAGAGGTTGTTAAGGCATATTATAATATTAGTTTTGATGATTATGCAGTAGCGATGTTTCATCCTGTAACAACAGAGCATGATCAAATGGAACGCTATGCAAAGCAATTTGTAGAAGCCTTAATTAAGAGTGAAAAGAATTATGTTGTAATTTTCCCTAATAACGATTTAGGAAGCCAAATTATACTTGAAACTTATCAAACTTTAAAAAGCCATTCAAATTTTAGAATTTTCCCATCCATAAGATTCGAATATTTTTTAACCTTATTAAAAAAATCTAAATTTATAATTGGTAATAGTAGTGCAGGTGTGAGAGAAGCACCTTATTATGGAATTCCTACAATAAACGTTGGTACAAGACAAGCCAATAGAGTTTTATTGGGTTCAATTATTAATACAAGTTATAATGCTGAAGCTATATTAAAAGCTATTAACGATAAAAAAGAATTTGAAATAGAGAAAACCGAAATCTTTGGAAAAGGTAATAGTGCGGAAGCTTTTTTAAAAACATTATTGATGGAAGATTTATGGGAAACCAATCATCAAAAACAATTTATGGATATTTAAATTATGCTAACAGTTAGTAACTACCATTACATTAGAGAAGATTTTAAAACTAAATACCCAAGTATTTTTGGAGTCACACCTTTAGCATTTAAAAAACAGTTGCTATTGCTTCAAAATCAAGGTGAATTTATAGCTTCAAAAGATTTATTAGATAATTCTGAACAAATCCTTTCAAGTAAAGAAAATTATATTTTAATAACTTTTGATGATGGACTAAAAGAACAAGTTGATTTTGGGTTTTCAATATTAAACGAACTTAATATTCCGGCAATGTTTTTTGCAAATTCAATTAACTATCAAGAGAAAAAAATATCGACAGTCCACAAAATTCATTTATTAAGATCAAAAATTGAATCTGAAATAATCTTAAAAAGAATTGAAAATAAATACAAAAGTAAATTGCAAACTATAGATGTCGCTAAAATAAAAGCGATTTACATTTATGATGACGAAAAAAGCGCTGTTTTAAAATATATATTAAATTTTGTATTAGACTATAAAGAACAAGAAGAAGTAATAAACGAATTGTTTTCTAATCATTTTAATGAAAATGAAGTATTAAACGATTTGTATATGACTACCAATAACTTACAGGAACTAGCAAATTTAGGCTATCTAGGAAGCCATACGCATAGTCATTATCCACTAGGTTTGTTACCATTAAAAGACATAACTAAAGAATTAGAAAGCTCTAAAAATTATTTTGAAAGCTTAACAAAAACTAAAATAGATACTGTTGCTTATCCTTATGGAACAGACGAAGCTTGTACTGCTGAGGTTTCTAAATTAGCAACATTAGCTGGTTATAAATTTGGGTTTACAACTAAACGAGGTGTAAATTTGAATCCTCAGGATAAACTGCTTTTAAATAGATTTGATTGTAACGATGTTATTGGAGGAAAAAACTATAAAATATGATAACACGAGAGGCAACAATACAAGATTGGGATAAACTACGTGCTTTTTTTATAAAAATATATAGAGCCAACCATCCTTTACATAAATTAGAATTTTGGGAATGGCAATATGGGAACGCTAAATATGGACGCTCTTTTATTTGTTTAAACAATAATCAAGAAGTTGTTGGCCATGTAGGAGCTAATTTTCAAGGCGGTTTAGCTTGGATAATTAATGTGTATCTAGATGTAGAATGTAGAGGTCAAGGCGTTTTAGGTAAATTATATGCATTAGCAAGAAACTATTATCCATTAGCAGCAACAGCAGCCAACGAGGCTGGTTTAGGTTTGTATAGAAACATGAGATGGATTCGTTATTACGATTTGGTTCGCTATGTAAAGGTTAATCCTAAATTAGAAGATCAATCTTTTAAATCGGTTTGTAGAAATATAGAAGTAAATATTGAAGATTTATTAGATGCGAAATCACATTATTTCCAACAACCAGGTGTTAAAGGATTAGTGTTTAATGATGGGTCTCAAGCTGTAAGTCAAGAAAATGTTGGAGGATTAAGAGCTGTAAATATTGTAGATATTAATGCTTTCGAAGAGCAAGCTTGGGCATTAGGCTACCGTTGGATCGATTATATTACCTCTTGGAATAACTTAGAAACAAAAAAACTAGCTAAAAACAATTGGGCTTTAGATTATAAAAATGTTGTGCCTTGGCGCTTAAATCCAATTGAAGAAAACTATTTTTGCGATATTACATTTCTTTCAGAAAAACCATTGGACAACGAGTTTGTTGTTAATAGAAATTTTTCAGATCATGGTAGAATAGGTAGCTTGTAAATTATTATGAAAAACAAAAAAATATTTATTCTTATTCCTTCAGGTATAGCGCTTCGTAATTTTGCGTTTACTAAATTTCACGATTTAGCTAAAGCACAAAATCTTGATATTACGTACTGGAATAGCACTCCGTTTTCTATTTCAGAAATGGGATATAAAGAAATTAGACTAGATAACATTAAACCGCATTGGCTTACAGATATATTAAAGAACGTAAGAAAAACGATAGAATTAAATTTAAATATTAAGAATGCAGGAGATCCTATTTATAACGCATATAAATTTCCTGCAAGTAACAAATCTATAAAAGCAGTTGTAAAAAACGTAATTACTAAAGTTATAATATTTTTATTTTCATCTGCAAAAGGGCTTGAAAAAATTAAGCAAATCATTAATAAAAAAGAACGATCTACAGGTTATTACAACTCGTGTATTAATACTTTAAAAAAAGAGAAACCAGATTTTATTTTTTGTACTAACCAGAGAATTGTGGATGCTATAGCACCTTTATTGGCAGCTCGAGATATTGATATCCCTACAGCTACATTTATTTTTTCTTGGGATAATTTGCCAAAAGCAACACTAGTTGTGGATACAGACTATTATTTTGTGTGGAGTGATTTCATGAAAAAAGAAATGCATCAATATTATCCTCAAATTAAAGCGAATCAAATAATAGTAACTGGAACACCACAGTTCGAACCACATTACGACAACGAAACAATAAAAACTAAAGAAGCATTTTATAAAGACTATAATCTAGATTCTAAAAAAGAATATGTTTGTTTTTCGGGAGACGATGTTACTACTTCACCAGATGACCCAAAGTACTTAGAAGATTTTGCTAAGGCAATAGCATCTTTAAACACAAAAGGTTATAATCTAGGTATTGTTTTTAGAAAATGCCCAGTAGATTTTTCTGGCAGATACGATAATATCGTTTCTAAATATAATGGCTTGATTGTAGAGGTTGCACCAAAATGGCAAAATGTAAATAATACTTGGAATACAATGTTACCTAGTAGGGAGGATAATGTATTGTTATCTAATACAATAGCTCACTCTTTGTTTGTTGTAAATTTAGGTTCGTCTATGGTTTTCGATTATGCTGCATTTAATAAAGCCTGTGGTTATTTTAATTACAATCAAGAAGTACAGTTAAATACGTATTGGGATATACATCAATGTTATAAATATGTTCACTTTCGTTCAATGCCAAATGGAGCAGTAATATATTTTGATAAAGCTGAAGAGATTGAAGCCAAAATAGTAGGTATTATTAATAAAGAATCAGATACTGTAGAAAAGGCGAAATTATGGTTCGATACTATTTGTAAATCACCACAAAAAGAATCGTCGCAACGTATTTTAAAAGCAATTACAGCAATACTATCTAAAGAAAATATATAATAAAAATGAGTGATTCGAGCTTAAAACATATTCTTGGTGAAGATTTAAAACGTTATGGTTTAAGTTCTAAACCTTCTTTTTTTAGTTGTGTTAAACAACTTTTATTTTATACAGCTCCTGGTGTTAAATTCTCTATTGTCTTTAGAAGTTGCCAACATTATCGCGGACGAAACAAAGTTTTATTTTATTTTTTCTTTTTGTATTTAAGAAGAATAAAACATAAATATGGTTTCGATATTTCTTATAGGACATCTATTGGTAAAGGTTTGTATTTAGGACATTTTGGAGGTGTAGTAATCCATGGAGACGCTACTATTGGCGAGTATTGTAATATTTCTCAAGGCATAACAATAGGTGTGTTAAATAGAGGTAAATATAAAGGTGTGCCTAAAATAGGAGATAGTATTTTTATTGGCCCAAATGCAGTTATTGTTGGAGGAATTTCAATTGGAAATAATGTTTTAATAGGTGCAAATAGCTTAGTTAATTTTAATGTAAAAACTAATGCAGTAGTTGCACCAACACCATCACAAATAATATCTTACCAAGGCTCAAAAGACTATGTGTAATATTTTGAACTTAATAAATTGTATTTAAAAACACTATGAACCCAAAATTTAATAAGCTTTCTATAATTATACCTGCTTACAATGAAGAAGCAACTATTCATCTAATTTTAGATAAAGTAATAGCTGTTACATTGCTTAATGCTATAGAAAAAGAGATCATTATTGTTAATGATTTTAGTAGTGATAATACAGTGAAGGTTATTGAAAATTATATTAGTTCTCATAAAGATGTTAATATGAAACTGTATCAGCAAGATAAAAATTATGGAAAAGGAGCAGCTTTACACAGAGGTATAAAAGAAGCTACTGGAGAATTAATTATTATTCAAGATGCAGATTTAGAGTATGATCCTAATGAGTATAATAAGCTTTTAAAACCAATAATAGATGGTTTTGCAGATGTTGTTTATGGCAGTCGATTTATTGGTGGTAATCCACATCGTATTTTATTTTTCTGGCACAGTTTAGGAAATAAGTTTTTGACTTTTTTAAGTAATATGATGACAAATATGAACTTTACAGACATGGAAACCTGTTATAAAATGTTTAAAGCAGAACATATTAAGTCTCTTAATTTAGTAGAAAGCCGGTTTGGTTTCGAACCAGAAGTGACTGCGAAAATGTCTAGAATTAAAAATATTCGTGCTTACGAAGTTGGTATAAGTTACTATGGTAGAACCTATGAAGAAGGTAAGAAGATAGGTTGGAAAGATGGTGTTAGAGCAATCTATTGCATCCTAAAATATAAATGTTTATAAAGCATGTTTTGCTATTTTGTCAAGATTTTTAGGGCAAACGTTTATTTATACAAGCTTGAGATTTAATGTTATCTATGGATTGTCAATGTTATTTTTAGCAATTATTATAAATTAAGAAGCGATTATTAAAGTAGTAAGAGTAATAGGTTTAAAAACGAAACTATCAAATTTATGAAAATAGCATTCCTAACTCCAGAGTATCCTCACGAACGTATTGGTCATTCGGGAGGAATAGGGACAAGTATAAAACACCTTGCTGTTGCTTTAAAAAAACAAGGGCATGATGTTTCTTTGCTTATTTACGGTCAAAAAGAAGATGTCGAATTCAACGATAATGGTATTCAATTCTATAAAATTAAGAACCCAAAGTTAAAAGGTTTATCATGGATTTTAACGCGTAAAAAAATTCAAAAACTAATAAACAAACTACATAAAGAACAAAAAATAGAGATTGTAGAAGCTCCAGATTGGACAGGTATTGCTTCGTTTATAAATATAAAGTGCCCAATAGTGATTAGAGAAAATGGATCTGATACTTATTTCTGTCATTTAGACCATAGAAAAGTAAAAGCTATTAATCGCTTCCATGAAAAGCAGGCTCTAAAATCTGTAGACGGTATTATTTCGGTAAGCCAATTTACGGGTGAGTTAACGAATAAACTTTTCAATTTAAACAAACCATTTACCGTAATTCCAAATGCTGTTAATATAGAGGACTTCGAGCCTTCAGGTAGTCTTTCAAAAGAAAAAAATCAAACCATATTATATTTCGGTACGCTAATAAGAAAAAAAGGACTTCTAGAATTACCTTCTATTTTTAATAAAGTGAATAAAAAGTATCCAGAAGCAACTTTAGTATTAGTAGGTAAAGATAGCCCAGATATTAAAACGCAAACACAATCTACTTGGCAATTAATGCAACCGTTATTTACTAAAGAAGCCATAGGGAAAGTAAACTATATTGGTGCTGTGCCTTATTCTAAAATGAGAGAACATATAGAAAAAGCAACACTTTGTGTTTTTCCTACTTTTGCAGAAGCTTTACCAGTATCTTGGTTAGAAGCAATGGCTTTAAAGAAACCAATAGTAGCATCAAACGTTGGTTGGGCAAAAGAGATTGTTAATGATGGAGAAGATGGTTTTTTGGTGCATCCTAAAGAACACGATAATTATGCAAATAAAATTATTGACCTTTTAGAAAATGAAACTTTAAGAGGTCAGTTTTCAGTAGCAGCTAGAGAGAAGATAATATTAAAATTTAGTTCAGAAATTGTTGCAAAGCAATCTATCGAATTTTATAAAAAGACAATAGATGCTTATTCTCTTTCATAAAAACAATACCGTTGTTAAGGTTATTGACAATACAACTAGCGAAACTATAGTGCTTGCAGAAAAAGAGCCTACAAAGGCATTATTTCTTTTAGCTTCTAAGTATAGTAACCGTATTATTGCTTGGAGTCATATTTCAAATAAAAGTAACATTAATACTAAAGCTTTAAAGTCTTGTTTTACCTCAAATAATGTTATGGTTTCTAATGGTAAATCTACCTATTTGGGAGATGCCATTGGCTATGTTGAAGATTCACTTTTTATTAATGTAAATAGAGAAACAAATTTCCCTACTTGGTTAATGCATAGTAATTGTGGCGCAATTTATGGCGAAAAACTATTACTATTTAAAGAATCTATAAACAGTAAAAATAGTTTAGATTATAATTTAAATAGTATCGCAAAACTAGGAATGGAGAATGGTTTGCTTTGTTATTTTTCTCCAGAAATTGTAGAAAATAATAATGAAGATTATGTAGATAGAAAAGCAACTGCTTCGGAATTGTTTAAGTTTGTTAAAGAACATTTTAGAGCACGTTGGACGGTTTTATTATTTTTAAATCTGCTAATTTTCGAAAAAAGAATTTCATTAATTCCTTTAATAAAAAGCCTGTTTTTTAAACAGAAGACATTTGGTAACGTAATAACATCTAAAACTGATACTACAAAAACGATAGTATATTCTTCAATTTCTGTGCTAATACCAACATTAGGAAGAGCCAAATATTTGTATGATGTTTTAAAGGATTTAGCTAAGCAAACACTAGTACCTGTAGAAGTAATACTAATAGAGCAAGACGATAGTGGGATTACAAAAACAGAATTAAACTACATTAAAACCGAAGATTGGCCATTTAAAATAAATCATAAACTTATAGCGCAAACAGGTGCATGTAATGCCAGAAATATTGGCTTAGAATTAGTGACATCAGATTATGTTTTTATGGCAGACGATGATATAAGGTTTAATAAAGACACAATAGATCAAGCTGTGAAATTTATGCAAACGCACGATTTTAAAGCGATAACTTTAAGTTGTTTAAGAGCGAACGAAACCGAAAAACATAAAGTACCTATACAATGGGCTGCTTTTGGTTCTGGTTGTAGTATTGTAAAAACAAGTGCTTTAAAAAACTTAAAATTCGATATGGCTTTCGAGCATGGTTTTGGCGAGGATACAGACTTTGGAATGCAACTTAGAAATAATGGTGTTGATGTTATCTATCTTCCTTATGTACAGTTAAAACATCTAAAAGCACCAATAGGAGGCTTTAGAAATAAGCATATACATGATTGGGAAAAAGAAAATGTAGAACCTAAACCATCTCCAACAGTTATGCTTTATAATTTAAAGTATAAATCAATACAGCAACTAAAGAGTTATAAATTAACGTTATTGTTTAAATTCTATAAAAGTCAAGCGATAAAGAATCCATTTAAATATTATAGTACTTTTAAGAAGCGATGGAGTTTAAGTAAAACGTGGGCAAATAGATTAAATAATTTAAATTTTTAATATGAATTTCTCTCTAATCGTTTGCACATACATGAGACCGCAACCACTTTTAAAGTTGTTACAATCGGTTAAAAAGCAAACGCTATATCCAAATACCATTTTAATTATTGATGGTTCTACAGATAATAAAACGGAAACTGTTTTAAAAGAAAATACGTTTGATAGTTTGAGCTATTATAAAGTTGATGAAGCAAATCGCGGACTCACAAAACAACGTAATTATGGTATTAATTTAGTTGAAACTGCTACAGAGATTATTTGTTTTCTTGACGACGATATTATATTAACGCCAAACTACTTTGAAGCTTTAATAAGCACATACAAAACAAAACCGAAGGCATTAGCTGTAGGCGGTTATATTACAAACGAAATAGATTGGCAACAGCAAACGAAAGCAAACGATAAGAACTATTTTTATTATGATGGTTGGCAGCGTAAAGAGCCATTGCGTTTTAAAATAAGGCGTCTGTTTGGTGTTTTACCAGATGCACAACCAGGTTTTATGCCTACATTTTCTCATGGAAGATCGGTAAGTTTTTTACCGCCTTCAGGAAAAGTGTATCCAGTAGAACAAATAATGGGAGGTGTATCGTCCTACAAGAAGGAAGTGTTTAATACCTTATCTTTTTCTAACTATTTTATAGGTTATGGTTTATATGAAGATGCAGATTTCTCTTTACGATTAGCAAAATTAGGGAAGTTATACATTAATACTGCAGCGCAATTAGCGCATTATCACGATGCTTCTGGTAGACCAAATAAATTTAGCTATGGTAAAATGGTTATTAGAAATGGTTGGTATGTATGGCGTGTAAAATATGCTAATCCTACTCTAAAAGCGAGGTTTAAATGGCACGTAACCGCTATCTTGCTAACCAAAGTAAGATTGCTTAATGTAATTACAACAACCAATAGAAAAGAAGCACTCACCGAGAGCTTAGGAAGAATTGTAGGCTGGTTCTCTTTGTTTTTTAATGCTCCAAAAATTAAATAATGCGGTTTTTAATTATTTCTCATGCTTTACACAAAACTGTAAACCAACAGGTTTATAGTTATGCACCTTATGTTCGCGAAATGAATGTGTGGCTTAAGCATGTAGATAATGTAACTGTTATTGCTCCAAAAGTTGAAAACAATATTAATGCTATAGAAATACCTTATAAGCATCAAAATATACAATTACAATCTATACCAAGTATTCAATTTACAAGCGTAAACCATATTTTACTAGCGTTGTTAAATTTGCCAGTTATCTTTTTTAGAATCTTTATAGCGTGTAAACAAGCAGATCATATTCACTTACGTTGCCCAGGAAATATTGGATTATTAGGTTGTATTGCTCAAGTTTTTTTTCCAAAGAAAATAAAAACAGCAAAATATGCTGGTAATTGGGCTCCTAAAGCAAAACAACCTTTAAGTTATCGTTTTCAAAAATGGTTATTGAGCAACACCATTTTAACTAAAAATATTCAAGTTTTGGTTTATGGAAACTGGAAAAATCAAACTAAAAATATAAAATCATTTTTTACAGCAACATATAGCCAATCGGAAATAGAAAAAGCACCAAATCGTGAGTACAACACAGAACTTAAGTTTATTTTTGTAGGTAGCTTAGTAACTGGTAAAAGACCGTTATTAGCAATTCAGATTATCGAAAACTTAAAGCGAAAAGGATATAATGTAAGTTTAGATTTGTTTGGCGATGGTGTTTTAAAAGCCGAATTATTTCAATATATTTCAGAAAATAGGATAGAAAGCATTATTAATATTCATGGCAATAAAACTAAAGACATTGTAAAAGAGGCATTAAAAATAGCTCATTTTTCAATATTACCTTCTAAGTCAGAAGGTTGGCCAAAAGCCATTGCAGAAGCGATGTTTTTTGGTTGTATTCCAGTAGTTACTAAAATATCATGTGTGCCTTTTATGTTAGATTATGGGAAAAGAGGTGTTTTAATTGAGTCTGAACTAGAGGATGCAACACAAACAATAATTAATGTAGTAGCAGATAAAGAACGTTTAAGTTTAATGTCAGAATTAGCCTTAAAATGGTCGCAACATTATACTTTAGATCTTTTCGAGAGTGAAATAGTTAAACTATTAAAGCAATAAATGAGAGTTTTACAACTAATAGATTCTTTACATCCAGGAGGAGCAGAGCGCGTAGCAGTTAATATAGCCAACGCTTTAGCTTCTAAAGTAGAAGCGTCTTATTTGTGTGCAACACGCGAAGAGGGTATGTTAAAAGAAAGTATTGATACTCAAGTTAATTATCTGTTTTTAAATAAGCAAAAGACTGTAGATATTAAAGCAATTAAAAAGCTTAGTGCATTTATTAAGTCTGAAAACATAAATATTATCCACGCACATGGAACTTCGTTTTTTTTAGCTACTGTAATAAAAACTTTAAATAAGCGTGTAAATATTGTATGGCACGACCATTTTGGTAATAGAGCTACAACAAGTAAAACTAACCAACTTATTTTAAAACAATGCTCTAAATCCTTTTCTCGAATTTTTTGTGTGAATGAGAATTTGGTAGCATGGTCTAAACTTAATCTTAAATGTCGTCTAGTTAGTTTTATGCCAAACTTTGTAATAGAGCATACTATTGAAGGAAAAACACAATTAAAAGGAAAAGAAGGCAAGCGCATAATCTGTTTAGCAAATTTACGTCCAGATAAAGACCATCTTAATGCAATAGAAGCTTTTGAAGCACTTTTAAAAACAAATCCAGAATGGACTTTACATTGTGTTGGGAAAACATTCGATGACACCTATTCAAAAACTATTTTAGAAAAAGTAAAGGCACTAGGATTAAGCAAAAATGTTTTTTTTTATGGAAGTATTGTAGATGTTCCGTATACATTAAGCCAAAGTAATATTGGTATATTATCATCAGTTTCAGAAGGTTTGCCAATGGCACTTTTGGAGTATGGACTTTCAGTTTTACCAGTTGTGGTTACCAATGTTGGAGAGTGTGGTAAAGTAATATTAGATGGAGAGTTAGGTGTTTTAGTGCCATCTAAGAATAGTGTTTTATTAGCGAAAGCAATTCAATATTATATAGATGATCCACAATTAGCAGTAGAAAAAGGTAAAGCCTTTAATACACATGTACTTAAACTTTATTCTTCTAAAGAAGTAATAGATACATTAATAACGAATTATAATATTACTTTAGAAGCCCAGTGAAGTTTTTAAGCGACATAAAATTAATAGGATTACATGTGTTAATTGCCCTTGCAGTTTATATACTTCCTGTGCTTTCTAATGTTTATTTATTAGCCATTTTTTTTTATTTTTTCTTTAGAATAATAAAATCGCCAATTAATGGCAGGACATTAGAGATTTTATTTGCTTGTGGTTACATTGTAGGTGCTGAGGTTTTTATAAGGATGACAGGTGGAAGTATTTTATACGAAGCTTCAAAATACATGGTTATTTTTTTTAGTGTAGTAGGTATAATCAGTACTAGAATTTCCCAAAATAGTTTTGTTTATGTACTATACATTCTACTACTAATTCCTGGTGTTTTTGTTACAGGATTTAATCAAACTGCAGAAACTGTTATTAGAAAGGCGATTGCTTTTAATTTAAGTGGACCAGTGTGTTTAGGTATTGCTGCAATCTTTTGTTATCAAAAAGCGATTACGTATTCAAGTTTTCAAAAACTACTACTCTATATTGGTTTGCCTTTAATTTCTACAACCACATATCTTTTTCTTTACAACCCAAGTGTTAGTGAGGTTATAAGTAGTACAGGTTCTAATTTTAGTACCTCTGGAGGTTTTGGACCCAATCAAGTGGCAACAGTGTTAGGACTTGGAATGTTTGTTTTTTGTGTTCGGTTTTTTTCTAAAGCACCTTATAAATTATTTAAAATAATTAATGTTCTTTTGTTAGCTGTTATTTCGTTTCGTGCCATCGTTACCTTTAGTCGTGGAGGTGTTTTTGTAGCTGTTATTATGATGGTTTTTTATGTTTTATTTTATTACAAAAAGTCTACAAGTAAAAACAGGAAACGTGTTGCTCTTTTATCAACATTGTTTGTTGTTTTGGGTCTTTCGATTTGGACAATATCCTCAATAGAAACAGGTGGTTTTATAGATAAAAGGTACAATAATGAAGATGCCTTAGGTAGAGAAAAAGAAGATGTTTCAACTGGACGTAGTGATCTAATGGCATTCGAATTAAATGCCTTTTTAGAAAACCCTTTTTTGGGAATTGGAGTAGGGAAATCTAAAGAGTTGCGTTTTGAAAAAACAGGTATTAAAGCTGCATCTCATAATGAAATGAGTCGTATTTTATCTGAGCACGGACTTTTTGGGTTGATAGCCTTTGGAATTTTATTTATTACACCATTATTACTTAGAATAAGAAATAAATCTAACATCTTTTTTTATTCTTTTTTCCTATTTTGGTTCTTAACGATTAATCATTCGTCCATGCGTATTGCTGCACCAGCATTTGTTTACGGCTTGTGTTTACTAACTATAAACTATGAAAAACCTCCTCTACATAGGAAACAAGTTATCCAGTAAAGGTAAAACAGCCACTACTATAGATACGCTTGGTAATGCTTTATCTGCGGAAGGTTATTCTGTAAAAGCAGTATCCAACAAGAAGAATAAGTTTTTTAGATTGCTAGACATGTTACTCTCAATACTAAAAAATAAAAAGTGGGCAGATTATGTTTTAATAGATACGTATAGTACTCAAAATTTCTATTATGCCTATTTAACAAGCTGGTTGTGTCGTTTATTACAACTTAAATATCTACCTATTTTACATGGTGGTAATTTACCAAACCGGCTTAAAAATAGTCCCAAACTAAGTACAGCAATTTTTAAGAATGCATATATAAACGTAGCGCCTTCAGAATATATAAAATCTAATTTTGAAAGTTTTGGATATCATAATATTGCAATAATTCCAAATGCAATAGCTTTAGATAACTATATTTTTAAACAAAGGGAAATAGAAGTCATTAGGTTACTTTGGGTGCGTTCATTTTCAGAAGTATATAACCCTAAATTGGCAGTTTCAATTTTAAAAGCACTTCATGATATAGGAGAAGGAGCAAGTTTAACAATGGTTGGTCCAGATAACGATGGTAGTTTAGAAGACACAAAAGCTTTTGCAGAATCCTTAAATGTAGAAGTTGATTTTACAGGAAAGCTATCTAAACAAGAATGGATTACACGCTCTAAAGATTATAATATTTTTATAAATACCACTAATTTCGATAACATGCCTGTAAGTGTTATAGAAGCTATGGCATTAGGATTACCTGTAATATCTACAAATGTTGGTGGCTTGCCTTTTTTAATTGAAAATAATCTAGATGGTTTATTAGTTCCATTAAATAATGTCGATGCTTTTGTTGCAGCGATTTTAAAACTTAAAAATAATCAAGAAGTAATAGAACCATTAATTGGTCAAGCAAGAAAAAAGGTAGAACTGTATAACTGGCAAATAGTTAAGGAGAAATGGAAGTCAATTTTAGAATAAATCTTGCAAACCACATATAACTTATTATATTTACGCAAAATTACACCAAGTAACTCATGACCAAACAGTCTAATATTCATTTTGAAATATCAGAACGTAAGATCTTGTTAAGACTTTTCGATATTTTATCTATTAGTCTTGCTTTATATGGGTTTAGTTATTTTTCAGGATTCGATTATATTAAAATTGATGAAACACATTGGAGATGGTTAGTTGTTTTAGTAATTTATGTCATGGGTTTTGGTACCGTTTTCGAGCTTTACGATTTAAAAAAATCTAGTAAAATAGAAACTGTTACCAATGCAATACTACTTACAACTTCAGTAACAGTGCTTGTCTATCTTTTAACACCTTATTACACACCAACATTACCCGAAAACCGTATTCAAATACTTTACTTTTATTTAGCTATATTATTTCCGTTATTACTATGGAGGTTGGCTTATATTACGTTTATAGCTTCACCTAGATTTTATAAAAGAGCATTGTTAGTTGGTGAAACGTCTAGTATTGAAGCTGTAGTTTCATCAATAAAAAAAGCAGATCCAAATTATCAAATTATTGGATTTATTAATTGTGAAGCAGAAAAAGAAGACTCCATAAAATTCAAAGGAATAACGGAGTATAAAGCGAATCAAATTCACGAAATTATTTCTGAAGAAAATATCTCTGAAATTGTTATTGCAAGTTATAATTCTGAAACTATTTCTTCATCTATATATGTTGATTTAACAACGCTTCTAGAACGTGGCTATCCAGTTAGAGAATACACACAGGTGTATGAAGATATGTCTTACAGAGTACCTGTACAGTTTATTGGGAAAGATTTTTATAAAGATTTTCCATTTAGTAGAAACAATAAAAACAGGTTCTATTTAGCCTATAGAAGGTTTTTTGATGTGATTTTGTCTGTTTTCGGTGTTTTATGTTCTCTAGTGGTATTACCATTTATTGTAATAGGAAATGCTATTGGCAATAGAGGTCCATTATTATATTCTCAAGAACGCGTTGGAAAAAATGGAAAGCCCTTCAAAATTTTTAAATTTAGAAGTATGGTAACTAATGCTGAAGCTGGAGGAGCAGTTTGGGCTCAAAAAAATGATTCCAGAGTAACTGCTTTTGGGCGTTTTTTAAGAACCACACGTTTAGACGAGCTACCGCAATTAATAAATATTATTAAAGGAGAAATGAGTATTATTGGTCCAAGACCAGAACGACCAATGTTTGTTAACGAGTTAGCTCAGGTTATACCTTTCTACCATACAAGGCATATTGTAAAACCAGGTTTAACTGGTTGGGCTCAAGTAAATGCACGTTATGGGTCTAGTATTGATGACAGTTTAGTTAAGCTAGAGTACGATTTGTATTATATAAAACATCGTGGTTTTTTACTTGATTTTAATATTATTATTAAAACTTTAAGTACAGTTATTTTCTTTAGAGGACAGTAGGTTAATAGGCAGTCTTTAGTCTTAGTTTTTAGTCTTCAGTAAAATTAAATAATAAATAAATACGTAGTATTAAGAAACAAGAGTAACCACAAAACAGTGTTGTTTATTTTCCTTCGGAAAAGAGTCCGATAAGAGAGTTCTTAAAGGCTTCAGTTTTTTTGTTCCACCTTAGCGACTTTGCGAGAAAAAGCAACCAGTCTTAAGTATTAACTTTGTTTTTTCGAGTCTTTACTTCCAAAAAACCGAATCAAATAAACATACCTCACAGCTAATGCTATTAGTAATGGAATAAGCCCATAAGCATAAACTTGCACTCCAATAAACCAATGCAACGTCATTAAACACAACATAATAACAAGAAATTTTAAATAGCTTATAAACCAACGTTTTGGAGTGTTTTTAGAAACTTGAAATAAGGCTATTAAACTAATTGGGCAAGCCCAAAGTAAATTGTAATTGTATGCAGTGGCAGAATGGTCTGTAGCAAACCAAAGTAGTACTAATAGTAAGCCAATAGCACCTGTTATTGTAAACAGTACGGTATCTAGCCACTTAGAGCGTTTAGCGTTTTTATTATCCTTATAAGTAACAAATAAAATAAATAAACTTAATATTGAAAGTATAAAAATAGGACTTGTAAAAAAACTATCCTTTTCAAAATCACCATTTTGAGCATAAAGTATTCTAGATTCTTTTACTACTTGTTTATTAGAACTTTTAAACGAAGCTTCTTCAAAAAACTGAAAGATGTTTTCTGGTAAAAACATATATTCTCTAGGGCTAGCAACCTTATCGATAACAGAACCTAAGGCAATATCAATACCAAAACTTCCCCAAGAATTCCAATATAAATTATTTTGAATAAGGTCTCTAAATGTTTCTTCTTTATATACTTTAGGTGTCTTATATTCTATGTCACCATTTAAAACAGTCTCAGAAACGTCACGCATTTTAGTAGCGCAATTATCGTAGAAAAAATCATAAAGATATGGTCTGTTTTCTGGTTTGTAATTATTACTTAAATAACTTAGAAGCGCTTCTTTTTGGTCTTGGTTTAAATTAAGACCTTGCTCTTTTATTGTTCTATTTTGCTGTTTGTATAAACCAACTACATCTCTAGTATTAGCAGCTCCCATTAAATACTTTAATTTGCCTTTGGCAAAATTTATATAAAAATCAGGGTCGTTAAAAGGGTATCTTCCGTAGTCGTAAACAACATCTAGATATTCGTTTTTTACTCTAAAACCGTTGTGGCCAAAACTATCGTTTAACAAACTTCCAGGCCCAATAGTAATAATACTAATTTCTGTGTTTTCGGTAAGTTGTGGTACTTGAGAAAATGATAAAAAGAATGAGAGTAGAAGTGAAGTGAGTAAAAGTTTATTCATGTGGTTATTTTATTATTTTTAATCGGTCACATGCAGTTCTCTATTAATCATTCTCTTTGGTTAAAAGGCTTTTCAGCATGCTCCTTTCTTATAAAAATAGTTGTTATCTAAAAGCGCTAAAATCTAGTTTTATAGAAAACACGTTAGAATATAATGCAGCACTTTGATCTCCAATGTCTGTAAAAGCATAATCTACATGAATGCCTCTGTATTTAAAGCCAACACCAAAACTAGGCTGAAAGCCTAGACTTTCTGAATTGTCGAGTTGTAATTCATTTTGAAAATTACCAACACCAGTTCTAAGATATATCATGTCTATATAACCAAACTCAAAACCTAAAGCAGGATTTACACTAGCAAAAGAAGTTGAAATAACATCATTATTCTGCTCGAAACGTACATTCAAGTCAAGTTCAGCTTTTAAGCTATAATCATAATGAAAAAGATAGTTTTTAGAGATTCCAATTTGTAATTTAGGTATTGTAATTTCTGAAGATTCAGGCAATTCTTGATTTTGTCCTTCTACAGCACCTTGTACTCTAGCAAAGGCCTCGTCATCGTAACTCCAAGAATTAAAGGTTGTTGTAATATCGCGAGCCATTAAACCAAATTTCCAATTGTTTTCACTTTCAAATTGTATTCCTGCATCGAATCCAAATCCCCAAGAATTAGCAAAATCACCAATAACACGTCGTATAACTTTCGCATTAATACCATAGTTTAAACCTTGTATAGGTAATTTTCTTGCATAAGAAAATGTAAAACCATAATCTGCTGTCGAGAATAAACTAATACGATCGTAATTAACATTTCCTTGATCGTCAATTAATTGCGTGGTGTCTAAAATATCATCAACAGCAAAACGTATTAATGAGATTCCAATAGCACTTCTATCGTCTATAGGCATTGCAAATGCAGCATAATCGTAATTAGCAATGTTTGCAAAATAACTAGAATGCATTAATGCAAGTTGGTTATCTTCTACGTTAACCAATCCCGCAGGATTCCAATAACCAGCGTTAACATCGTTAGTAGTAGCAGATACAGCATTGCTCATTCCAAGAGCAGCAGCATCTACACCAATGTTCATGAATTCGTTAGAATATTTGGTTTGACCAAAAAGTGTTAATGACACTATGGTTAGCGCAAGTGTTAGTTGTAGTTTCAATGGCAGTTTTTTTACAAAGATGGTATATTTTTTCTAGTTACTCAAAACAAATAGGTTTTAGGGAATTTAGAGCTCGTGTTTTTTTTCTTTATTGGAATACAATTTTAAAGCATAGCCTTTGTTATGGTTTAAAACTTTAGCGAAAAGAAAGCAGAAAAGAGCATCTTTAAAAATCGAAAATCTACTTGTTTTGGGTATCTATTAAACTTCAAATTAAATACTATATTGTATAGTGTTATATTAAATTGAAATACTTTACTATTTTTACAAAAAAACTAACCAATGCAAATTAAAAAATTTATACCAAATTTTGTAACGCTTCTTAATCTGTTATGCGGAAGTATAGCCGTATTATTTGCAGTTAACAGTCTTTTTGTTACTTCAGCATTATTTGTGTTTTTAGGCATATTTTTCGATTTTTTCGATGGGCTTTTGGCGAGAAAATTAAACGTGCAAAGTGAATTGGGTTTACAATTAGATTCTCTGGCAGATATGGTTACTAGCGGACTTGTACCAGGAGTTGTACTATATAAACTAATAGAAATTGCTGTAGATGCTCCACCAATGGCAGGATCTAACGAGTGGTCGCTACATTGGTCTGGGTTTTCAATGTCTTTTATTCCAATTATTGGCTTGTTTGTTACGTTAGCTTCGGCTTACAGATTAGCAAAGTTTAATTTAGATGAAGATCAACAGACTTATTTTAAAGGCTTGCCAACACCAGCTAATACATTACTTATTATGTCGTTACCATTAATTATGGAGTTTCAACATAATGATATTATTAATGCAATTATACTAAACAAGTGGTTTTTAATTGGGCTTGCTCTTTTAAGTTGCTACTTGCTTAATTCGGGTATTAAACTATTCGCTTTAAAATTTAAAGACTATAGTTTTAAAAATAATGCAATGCGTTATGTTTTTATTATTCTAAGTCTAGTATTACTAATTGTGCTTCATTTTGCAGCAATACCAGTAATTATATTATTATATATTTTCCTCTCTTTAATTCAAAATAACCAAAACTAATGGGTCAAATTATTTTTACACTTATTATGCTAGTGGCTTTACAAGCCGTTTTAGGTTTCGATAACTTATTATACATCTCTTTAGAATCTAAAAAAGCACCACTATCCGAACAAAAAAGTGTTCGTAAAAAAGGAATCTTAATAGCTATTTTTTTAAGGATAATATTATTATTTGTATTGGTAAAAGTTATTGTCTTTTTTCAAGAACCTTTTTCTTGGCTAACAGGAGAGATAGAAGATGTTGTAAAGTTTTCATTTAATGGACACAGTATTATTGTGCTTATAGGTGGTGCTTTTATTATTTATACTGCTATTAAAGAAATATGGCACATGATTTCACTTCAACAAGACAGTCATAAAATAGAAGATAGTGAACGTGGTACAAAAACGGCAAATGCAGCTATTACAAGTATTGTAATTATGAATTTGGTTTTTTCTTTCGATTCTATTTTAGCAGCCATTGGTTTAACAAGAGAGATTGAGGATTCTACAGTCGCTTTTATCGTTATGGCTATTGCCATTGTAGCTAGTGGATTATTAATGCTATTTATGGCAGATAAAATTTCTAGTTTTTTATCTAAAAATAGAATGTATGAAGTCTTAGGGTTATTTATCCTTTTTATAGTTGGGATTATGCTTATTACCGAAGGTGGCCATTTGGCTCACTTACATTTCTTTGGAGAAGAAATTGTACCAATGAGTAAAACAACATTCTATTTTGTAATTGCGATACTTGTAATTGTAGATGTTGTACAAGGTCGTTACCAAAAGAAACTGTTAAAGGAGAGTACGCATAAGGCAGAATAAGTTTTCAGTAGCAGTTGAAGTTGAAACCTTATTTTTGTTTCATTTAAAATATTTCAATAAGTTATTAATCAAGAGTAATTACATAACTGTGTCTTTTCCCTAGGAAAAGAGTAAGAATAGGATAAAATATAATTTATAATATGAAAGATTTAAAATTCCCATTACATTTTAGTTTTAATATTGGCACATTATCTAACGATTTTACAGCTAAAAATACAGATGGAACCACTGTGGCTTATGTAAAACAAAAAATGTTTAAGCTTAAAGAGGCTATTACTATATATTCCAATTCTAATAAAACAGATATTGCTTATACTATTGCAGCAAACCAATGGTTAGATTTTTCTGCTGCATACGCATTAAAAGATGCAGATGGTTCTATTATTGGTAAAGTAGCAAGAAAAGGTTGGGCTTCAATTTGGAAAGCCAATTACGAAATTATAGATCAAAACGAGAAAGTACAATACCATATAAAAGAAAGTAATCCTTGGGTAAAGGTTGTAGATTCTATACTTGGAGAAATACCAATTTTAGGGTTTTTTACAGGTTATATGTTTCATCCTACTTACAATGTTACCAATTTAAGAGATGAAGTTATTGTACAGTTAAAAAAAGAGCCTTCTTTCTTTGGTAAGGAATTTAAAGTTGAACTTGTTAAGCCAATAGATAACGACGACGACGATCGTATTATGCTTAGTTTAATGATGATGGTTTTATTGGAGAGACGAAGAGGTTAATTAATTTATTGCATAAAAAAAACACCTTTAATAAAACAACTGTATAGCCTGTTTTATTAAAGGTGTTTTTTATGTATAGCCTCGTTTTTTAATTCATAGTCTTTAGGAGTGGGTAAAGTTTAATATCACTATTTAAACTAGAAATCAATCTTAGTTTTACGTAACTCGAAGTTCTGTCCTAAATACACTTTACGTACCATTTCGTCTGCAGCAAGCTCTTCTGGCTCACCAGCTTTAAGAATACCACCTTCAAACATTAAGTATGTTCTATCTGTAATTGCTAAAGTTTCTTGTACGTTGTGGTCTGTAATAAGAATACCAATATCTTTCTTTGCTAATCGTGCAATAATTCGCTGAATATCTTCTACTGCAACAGGATCTACACCAGCAAAAGGTTCATCTAAAAGAATAAAATTAGGATCGGTTGCCAAGGCACGCGCAATCTCTGTTCTTCTTCGTTCTCCACCAGACAATAAATCGCCACGACTTTTTCTAATATGTCCTAAACTAAACTCATCAATAAGCGATTCCATTTTATGTAATTGCTCTTTTTTACTCAGCTTAGTCATTTGTAAAACGCTTAGAATATTGTCTTCAATACTCAATTTTCTAAAAACCGAAGCTTCCTGTGCCAAGTAACCAATACCATTTTGAGCACGCTTGTACATTGGGTATTTGGTAATGTTTGTGCCTTCTAGAAATATATTTCCACCATTAGGTTTTATTAAGCCAACAATCATGTAAAAAGACGTTGTTTTTCCAGCACCATTAGGTCCAAGTAATCCAACAATTTCTCCAGTATTTACTTCTAGAGAAACGTCTTTTACAACTTTTCGTCCGTTGTAGGACTTCATTAAATGTTCGGCTTTTAATTTCATGTGTTAAATATTATATTAGATAAAAATACAAAACTGGCTTTAATCTAAATTCGGTTTAGCTAAAGTTTAACTTTGAGATTCTAATGCATCCCAATATTCATAAGCTTTTCTTAAATGAGGAATTACAATTGTTCCACCTACTAAGGTTGCAATACTAAGTGTTTCTACTACTTTTTCTTTAGATAATCCTGCTTTATGGCAAGATTCTAAATGGTACTTAATACAATCATCACAACGTAAAACTGTAGAGGCAACAAGGCCTAAAAGTTCTTTTGTGGCAACATCTAAAGCACCTTCTGCAAAAGCATTTGTATCTAAATTAAAGATGCGTTTTATTACCTTATTATTATCTGCTAATATCTTATCGTTCATTTTTGTACGATAATCGTTGAATTCTTTAACTACTGATCCTGACATCTTTTTTATTTTTCTTATTCTGTTTCTTGACTACCATTCTAGATATAAAAATACTGGCTTGATATAAAATCAATATTGGTATTGCTACAATAACCTGACTTGCAATATCTGGAGGTGTTATAATTGCTGAAAGAATAAGCACTATAACAAGTGCAAATTTTCTGTATTTTTTTAAAATTTCGGGTGTTACTAAACCAACTTTGGTTAAAAAGTATATAATAATAGGAAGCTCGAATACAAAACCTGCAGCTAAAGAAGAAGATCTAATTAAGGAAATGTAAGAACTAATATCTATTTCGTTTAAAATTTCTGTACTTACTATATAATTGGCAAGGAAATTTATCGATAATGGAATTATAATAAAATATCCAAACAGTACACCAATAAAGAATAATAAAGATGAAATAATAATGAAGCCTCTAGAGGTTTTTCGCTCATTTACTTTCATTCCTGGGCTTATAAAATGCCAAAGCTGATAGATTATATAAGGAAATGCAACAATAAATCCTGCATAGAAAGAAGTCCATATATGTGCCGAAAACTGTCCAGCCATTGTCCTATTCTGAATAATAAAAGGGAATTCTGCTTGACAGAAGGTGGTGTCTTCAATACCAAAAAAAGTAGACATACTACATAACCATTGGTAGGTAGGAAACGTCATCTTTTTTGGCCACATAATAATGTTATCCATTATAAACGTTCCAAAAATAAACGCGACAATCCCACAAACGAGTATAGCAATAAATATTCTAATTAAATGCCATCTTAAATCTTCAAGGTGATCTAAAAACGACATACTGTTTACATCTGTTTTCACCATTAAATAATACCTTCTTTTATTAAATTGTGTAAATGCACAACACCTGCATAATTGCCATTGTTTTCTACAAGTAATTGAGAAATACCATAAGTTTCCATAACGTCCATGGCATCAACAGCCATTGCATCTTCATTTATGGCTTTAGGATTACTGCTCATAATATCTTTAGCAGTTAAACCAGAAAAATTATCGACTTTAGTAAGCATACGTCTTAAGTCACCATCTGTAATAATACCTGCAATTTTATTATTTTCTACAACAGCAGTAACACCAAGCATACTTTCTGATATTTCTATTATTACAGTTTTTAAATCCGTATCAGGCTGTACCTGCGGTTTATTATTAACCGATGATAAATCATGTACACGTAAATATAATTTTTTCCCTAAAGCACCTCCAGGATGGTATTTTGCAAAATCTTTACTAGAAAAACCACGTATTTCTAACAAACAAACAGCTAGAGCATCACCAATTACTAATTGCGCAGTTGTACTTGTTGTTGGTGCTAAATTATTTGGGCAAGCCTCTTTTGCAACATAAGCATTTAATACATAATCTGCTTGTGTACCTAAAAAAGAGTCTTTATTACCCGTTATGGCAATCATTTTATTTTTTGCATTCTTTATTAAAGGCACAAGTACCTTAATTTCAGGTGTGTTACCGCTTTTAGAAATGCAAATAACAACATCATCTTCTAAAATTAAACCTAAATCACCATGAATTGCATCTGCAGCATGCATAAAAACAGCAGGAGTTCCTGTAGAATTCATTGTAGCTACAATTTTTGTTGCAATAATAGCGCTTTTACCAATACCAGTAATTATTACTCTTCCCTTAGATTTGTATATAAGTTGCACAGCATCAGCGAAGTCTTCATCAATTAAAGTAGCTAGATTACTAATAGAGGCACTTTCCAATGCTATGGTTTCTTTAGCGATTTTTAGTATAGATTCCTTAGTATTCAAAATATATCATTTTAAGATTAGGTAGCAATTGAAAAGATTTTGTTATCTTTAAAAGTTGCGTAAAATAACTTCGATTTCGTGATTGTTGATAATCTCGACAAATTTAGCGAAAAATTAAAAGTAAAGCTTTAATTCTTCTTACTAATAGTGTTGATTTTAGAAGTTGTTTTGCCTACATTGTAAATGTGTAAATAATTAACTGCTTAAAATAAACTGTGAAAAGTCAAATACGTGCTGCCCTAAAAAAGTATTTCGGTTTTAGTGAATTCAAAGGATTACAAGAAACCGTTATCGAAAGTATTTTATCTCAAAATAACACATTCGTTATTATGCCTACTGGAGGCGGAAAATCCTTATGCTACCAACTTCCTGCGCTTATGCAAGAAGGAACAGCTATTGTAGTTTCTCCTTTAATTGCCTTAATGAAAAATCAAGTAGATGCCATTCGTGGTATTTCAGATCAACATGGTGTTGCGCATGTTTTAAATTCGTCTTTAAATAAAACGGAAATAAAACAAGTAAAAGAAGATATTACTAATGGAATAACCAAGTTACTTTATGTAGCACCAGAATCGCTAACAAAAGAAGAGAACGTAGAATTTTTGCGTACTGTAAAAATTTCTTTTATGGCTGTAGATGAAGCCCATTGTATTAGTGAATGGGGACACGACTTTAGACCAGAGTACAGGAATTTACGTACTATAATTCAACGTATTGGTGACAATATTCCAATTATTGGTCTTACTGCTACTGCAACTCCAAAAGTTCAAGAAGATATACTTAAGAATTTAGGAATGCCAGATGCTACAACTTTTAAAGCATCATTTAATAGGCCTAATTTATATTACGAAATCCGTCCGAAGACAAAAACCGTAGATTCAGATATTATTCGTTTTGTAAAGCAAAACGAAGGAAAAACTGGGATTATATACTGTTTAAGTAGAAAACGTGTTACAGAGTTAGCTCAAGTTTTACAAGTTAATGGTATTAAAGCATTGCCTTATCACGCAGGATTAGATGCAAAAACAAGAGCAAAACATCAAGATATGTTCTTAATGGAAGATGTAGACGTTATTGTTGCTACCATTGCTTTTGGAATGGGAATCGATAAACCAGATGTACGTTTTGTAATCCATCACGATATTCCAAAAAGTATAGAAAGTTACTACCAAGAAACTGGACGTGCTGGACGAGATGGTGGAGAAGGCCATTGTTTAGCTTATTATGCATATAAGGACATAGAAAAACTTGAAAAATTTATGTCTGGAAAACCAGTTGCCGAGCAGGAAATTGGTCATGCATTATTACAAGAGGTTGTTGCCTATTGTGAAACATCTATTTCTAGACGAAAATTTATTCTTCATTATTTTGGTGAAGAATTTAGTAACGAAACTGGAGGTGGTGGAGACATGGATGATAATATGCGCCATCCTAAAAAACAAAATGAAGCAAAAGACGATGCTGTTATACTTCTAGAAGTAGTGCAAGCTACAAACGAAACTTATAAATCTAAAGATTTGGTATGTGTGATTGTTGGTACTTCTAACGCAATGATTAGTTCACATAAAACAGATGCTCAGCCTTATTTTGGTAACGGAAAACATAGAGATAATAAGTATTGGATGGCACTGCTACGTCAAGTATTAGTAGCAGGTTATCTAAAAAAAGATATAGAAACTTATGGTGTTGTTAAATTAACAGACGCAGGAAAAGCTTTTATTAAAAAGCCTTCTTCGTTTATGATGACAGAAGACCATACTTTCGACGAGGCTCATAACAATAATATTGTTACAGCTGCCAAAGGTGGAGGAGCAGTAGTAGATGTGGCATTAATGAAAATGCTAAAAGATTTAAGGAAATCGAATGCAAAAAAACTTGGAGTTCCTCCTTTTGTTATTTTTCAAGATCCTTCTTTAGAAGACATGGCTTTAAAGTATCCAATTACTGTTGCCGAACTCTCAAACGTTCATGGTGTTGGAGAAGGAAAAGCTAAAAAGTATGGTAAAGATTTTGTTGCTTTAATAGGTAAGTACGTTGAAGAAAACGATATCATGAGACCAGACGATTTTATTGTTAAATCTACTGGTACTAATTCTGGTTTAAAATTATATATTATCCAGAATGTGGATAGAAAATTACCATTAACAGATATTTCGTCTGCTAAAGGTATGCAAATGAATGATTTTATTAAAGAAATGGAAGCCATTGTCTTTTCTGGAACCAAGCTTAATATTAATTATTGGATTGACGATTTATTAGATGAAGATCAACAAGAGGAACTGTATGACTATTTTATGGAATCTGAAACCGATAAAATAGACGTTGCTATAGATGAGTTTGATGGCGATTATGATGACGAAGAATTACGTCTCTACCGTATTAAATTTATTAGCGAGGTGGCAAATTAAATACTAATACTTTATGTAAATAATATATCACTCTTGGTTTCTTCTTTAAAAATCAAGAGTGATTTTTTTTACTCCTTATTATATACAGTAAAAACAACTTCTTTTTTCATTACTGAAAGCGTAACCTGCTTCATTGTAGACTTCTTAAGTTTTTCGACCGCAGATTTTTCAATTTCAAAATCTATTTTAGTAACATAACCTTTTAAGGGATGTGCAGGATCGCATTCAAACTCAAGCATATCAGAGTTTAAACTTAAAGTATAGTCATTACCTTCAATAAGTAATTTAGCGCCATTTTTAGTTTTAGTTTTTAAACGACCAATAGTAAAAGTTTGTAAATAGTAGTAACCACCAAGTTCGTTGTATCCAGCATACATAACATTACTAGTAGAAACAGCAAGAGGTTCTCCATCTCCAGAGGTAATTATAGATTCAATATATTTTTCGTCTTCTTCTTTATTCTCAATTTGTTTACTTCCAAATAACTTTCCAAAAACACCCATACTTTATTTTTAATTTAATTTCAAAGCTAATAAAATTCATCATAATTAACTTAATAATTCAGACTTGAAAAAAATTGTTAACTCATTACTTAAAATTTTTAACTTCTTCCTATCTTTGCACCTCATTAAAAAATAAGACAATGCAAGACGGTTTATACGCAAAATTTAACACGAATAAAGGTACTATTTTAGTAAATCTAGAATTTAAAAAAACTCCTGGTACAGTAGGTAATTTTGTTGCTTTAGCAGAAGGAAATATGGAGAACACGGCTAAGCCTCAAGGAACTCCTTATTATGATGGTTTAAAATTTCATAGAGTAATTGCAGATTTTATGGTTCAAGGTGGTTGTCCACAAGGCGCTGGAACTGGAAATCCTGGTTATAAATTTGACGATGAGTTTCATCCAGATTTAAAACATAGTGGACCTGGAATATTGTCTATGGCAAATTCTGGACCTGGAACTAACGGAAGTCAGTTTTTTATAACTCACATTGCTACAGATTGGTTAGATGGTAATCATACTGTATTTGGTAATGTAATAGAAGGACAAGATATTGTTGATGCTATTGCTCAAGGAGATTCTATTGAAACTATGGAAATTGTAAGAGTAGGTAATTCCGCAGAAAAATTTAATGCTATCGAAGCTTTTAGAACATTTGAAGGTTCTCGCGAAAAAAGAGCAGCAGCAGAAAGAGCAGAAAAAGTAGCAGAATTAGATAAGTACTCAGCAGGTTTCGACCAAACAGAAAGCGGATTACGTTACCAAATTCTTCAAAAAGGAACAGGTGTTCAAGCAGAAAAAGGAAAAACAGTTTCTGTACATTATAAAGGAAGTTTAACAGATGGTACTGTTTTCGATTCTTCTTACAAACGTAACGAGCCAATTGACTTTGCTCTAGGAATGGGACAAGTAATTGCTGGTTGGGACGAAGGTGTTAGCTTACTTAAAGTAGGAGATAAAGCACGTTTTGTTATACCAAGTGATTTAGGATATGGATCTAGAGGAGCAGGAGGAGCAATACCACCAGATGCAACTTTAATTTTCGATGTAGAATTAATGGCAGTAAAATAAGCAGATTACCACTTTTTTATAAAAAAAAAGTAGTGAATCGCTTATGCTCACTAAAGTGAGTATCTCATTAAATAAAAGTTATTACTAAAATTTAGTAACAAATATAATTCTAAAACGTCTCATATATATGAGGCGTTTTTTTATGCGCAACATTTAGTATTTTTATTCAATCAATCAAAAAACCACCAAAAATGAAAACCAAAGTCTTTATTTACACTTTACTATTTGCGCTAATATTATCTTGTGGCAAAGCAGCAAATTATTCGCCAGGATTTATTAAAGACACTACTGGACGCTATTTGTTTAATACAAATGAAGTAATAGAGGTTTATTTTGAAAATAACGAACTCTTTTTAAAATGGAGAGGAGCAGAAAAAATAGAACCTATATATTTAGATAAAAACACCTATTTTGTAAAGGAAATGAATAAGAAAATTCAATTCTTGAAGCATCCTGAAACCGAAGTGTTTTATATTTCTGAGATTTCCGAAGATGAAAAAGCAGAAATAACTTATAATTATAAAAAATTACCAGACTCTGTTCTAGTACCAAGTACCTATTTAAAAAATAAAGAATACGATAAAGCATTGGAAGGCTATTTAGCCATCCAAAAAGAAGATTCTACAAGTGCTTTTTTAAATCAATATGATTTTAATAGGCTTGGTTATAAATTTCTCAATGATAAAAACTATACAGATGCTATCGAAGTTTTTAAATTAAATTCAGCATTACATCCAACAAGTGACAATGTTTACGATAGTTTAGCCGAAGCTTATGCTAAAAGTGGAGATACTTTACAGGCTTTAGAAAACTATAAAATGGCCTTGAAATATAATACAGGAAATAGACGTGCTAAAAGTTTTATTGCTGCTTATAATAACAAGTAATCTGTTGTCATTCCTGCGAAGGCAGGAATCCATAGTAATAGAAAAGCATAACTTTTTGTCTTCGCAGGAATGATAAACGATTTAACACAAAAAAAATGACAAACCAAGAACTTGAAAACTTAAAATATCCAATAGGAAAGTTTCATTGTCCTGTAGAGATTACCGAATCTCATATTCAAGAATGGATTTCTGTTTTAGAGCAGTTTCCAAACCGTTTAGAAACTCTAGTTGCCAACTTAAATAATAAACAACTCGATACGTTATATAGACCAGAAGGATGGACAGTTAGGCAAGTTGTACACCATATTAGCGATAGCCACCATAATAGTTACACACGTTTTAAGTGGGCAATGACGGAAGATAATCCTGTTATTAAGGCTTACAATGAAAATACTTGGGCACAACAACACGATTATAAAGAACCTTTAGAAAACTCACTATTACACATTAAAGTAATCCATGCTAAATTGGTACACTTTGTAAAAGGTCTTTCTTTTCAAGATTTAAAACGTACGTTTATTCATCCAGATGGTAATGAGGTTGTTGCTTTAAATGAAAACTTAGGTGTTTATGCTTGGCATTCTAATCATCATTATGCGCATATTGAGCGGTTGATGAAAAGAGAGAATTGGTAGTTGTTGAATTGTTTTTATTTCAATTGAATTTTTTAAGTTCGAAATTATTGTGACGGATTTGTATAAGAACAGTAGGGCGGAAAAAACGCACGAACCATTCGGTTGAACACAAGTCGAATTTTTAAATTTTACTTATTATTTTTTTTCTCAATAAGCCAAATTTAAAAATTTATAAACCTCGAAAAGTGCTGTAAACATTGGGTTAAGTGCCAATTTCCCTATTGTTTTTATACGTTGTTGCCAGTAGGCTTTCCCGCTTAGTTTTTCGCTCTTTCTTTTTTCCTTTGCTCTCTACGATATTCAGCATCAGTTTCAATTTCCCAGTCTCCATTTTCATCTTTAGATAATCTATGCCTAAAGTATTTAAGCAACACAAGTGCTGAATCTATTTTAGTTTCTGAAATTCTTGTTGATTTTAAACTCTTACCTTCTTTACGAATTTTATACTCAATCCCATAATCGTTTTTAACTAATTCGGATTGCCATTTGTACATTTCCAAGCTATCTAAAGTCTTGTAATATTTGTTTTCAATTTCTTTGAATTTAGGATAATATGCTAACGCTGTATCTGCTTTAGTTACGGATTTGGCCGATATTAAAGTATCTCCATTTCTCGTTACTTTATATGAAATGCCATAGTCACGTTTAGCATTCTTTAATATGAATTTTAGTCGAGCTAAAGAGTCTCTAAGTTTATTATTGTTATCTAAAGTTTTATTCGCAATTCGCAAAACTTCTTTCTGTGAGATTTTTTTTCCGTCAATGTAGAAATTACAATCGTTTACAAATTTTTCAATTTTATCAGCGTACTCTTTTGTTTTCTCATCTATAATTGAGTCATTTCTAATTGACTTTTCTATAATTGCATTTTTTTTAGAAACTTGATGCTCAAGTTCAAAAATATAATTGCCTAATATTAACAACAAAATTAAACTTACAATTGTTGCAACCGTTAATAAAAATATGATTGATTTATTTTTCATCTTTTACCTTTTTTAATAAATCAATAATCTCGTCTATATCATTTATTCCACTATCTAAATCTCCAATTTTTATAGCATTACATTTTCCTTTGTGTTCTTCAATCTTGGCTTGATATAATTCGTCAATTTCTAGTCTTTCTACTTTACAATCGATTTCTCCCTTAAATATGCCTACTGAATATCCAACTCCAATAAGAAAGACAATTGAAGTAATTGCTCCAACAGCCTGAACCCAAGTCCTTTCAAAGAATTTTATTTCCTTTTCAGATTTTTTCTTTTTATCCTTTGGCATAATTTAATTCGTAATTTTTAATCATAGACGGATTTTTTTCAAGCTTACTGCCAACTTTCTACTCTGATATGAAATCGTTTAAATGTTTTACCTCAGCAGTTATAGTAATTTCGAAGTTAGCTGTTTTTTTTGATAAAACAAAGGCGTTTTTCTTAACAATTAACCACTATTTTTTACGACCTATAAACTCTTCCATAGTGTCATAAATACCAAGAAAACTACCAGCAAACCAATCGAAAAAATTAACAGAAAAGAGGGCTTGTCCTATTCTTGCTAATCTGTACATATATCCAGGAATAGTTACCATTCTTTTCTTTTTTTCAATGGCTTTTAAAATGGTGAGTGCAGCTGTTTCAGGTTCAAGTATTGGTAATTTAGACTTTACACCATCAAACATTCCTGTATTTATGTAGTATGGCATTATGGTGGTGACGTAAATGTCTTTTTTTAGCTTTTTCATTTCTAACCTTAAACTGTCCGACCAACCAATTAAAGACCATTTACTTGCTGCGTAAACCGACATTTTCGGATTAGAAATTAATCCTCCAGAAGATGCTATATTACAAATATGACCAGCGTTTTTTGTAATCATGCCTTCTAAAAACTCATGAGTAATAAGCATTGGTGCATTAGCATTAATAGCCATTGTTTTAGTAATGTCTAATGTTGTGTGTTCATTAAAATATTTACCTATAATAATGCCTGCATTATTTATTAGAACATCAATACTACCATAATCTTGCTTTACTTTTTTAGCTGCATTTTGAATTTGCTCAACATTTGAAATATCGACTTTATGACCTACAATTTTTCCTATTGAAGATAATTTAGAAACGGTTTCGTTTAAATTTATTTCGTTAATATCCCAAATAATAACTGTTGCTTGTTTTTCAAGAAATAAGCGTGCTAGAATTTTTCCAATTCCTGAAGCACCACCTGTAATTAGCACTGTTTTGTTTTGTAGTTGCTTCATGTTAATTTTGGGCTTATGTTATCAATAGAATAACAAATATATGTTTTTACTTTTTGAGTTTGTTTGCGCAATTCAACTTCATTATCTTTAACTCATGAGCAAAACCATCCAATTCGACGATTTTACTAAAGTAGATATTCGTGTAGGTACAATAATAGAAGTTAACGATTTTCCAGAAGCTAGAAATCCAGCATATCAATTAAGAGTAGATTTTGGAGATTTGGGAGTAAAGAAAACATCTGCGCAAATAACAACGCTTTATAAAAAAGAAGACTTACTAAACAGGCAAATTCTGGCAGTAGTAAATTTCCCTACAAAGCAAATAGGTAAATTTATGAGTGAGTGTTTGGTGCTTGGAGCAGTAGATGGAAAAGACGTAATCTTGCTAAATCCTGAGGTTTCAGTTAAAAACGGAAGTACGGTTTCATAACGATGCAAGACTTAGATAATGTAACCATAAACTTTGATGCCAACGGACTCTGGCTATTAAATATAGCACTAGCAGTCGTTATGTTTGGTGTCGCTTTAGGTATTACAACTACAGACTTTAAACTACTTTTAAAAGAGCCAAAATTATTAGTAGCAGGTGTTTTATCGCAATTTGTACTCTTGCCATTGGTTACTTTCCTTTTTGTTTTGGTTATAGAACCACAACCAAGTATTGCGTTGGGGTTATTTATGGTCGCAGCTTGTCCTGGTGGAAATATTTCTAATTTCATGACGCATTTAGCAAAAGGAAACACAGCGTTATCTATAAGTTTAACCGCTTTTGCTACAGTTTTAGCCGTCTTTTTAACACCTCTTAATTTTGAGTTATATGGTAACTTATATCAACCAACAGCAAGTGTATTGCAAACTGTCAACATTAGCTTTTTAGAGTTATTAAAACTCGTGTCTCTTATATTAGGTGTGCCGTTAATACTTGGTATGTTGGTTAGAAATAGATACGAAGCTTTAGCAATCAAACTTTCGAAACTACTAAAACCTTTATCTATAATTGTTTTTATAGCTATAGTCTGTATTGCGTTTTATAAAAATCTAGATGTATTTATGGGTTATGTAAAACATGTTATTGGTATTGGGATAACACATAATATAATAGCATTACTCTTAGGCTTTTTGGTAGCGAAACTATTCGGCTTATCTCTTAAAAATCAAAAAACGATAATGATAGAAACTGGTATTCAAAATTCTGGTTTAGGATTGTTATTAATCTTTACTTTTTTCGATGGATTAGGAGGTATGGCAATAATTGCCGCTTTTTGGGGAATCTGGCATATTATATCAGGTTTAGTATTATCCTTATATTGGTCCCGAAATTCTAATTAAAACCTAACTAAAAACTACCGCTTGAAATCACTTTTACTTTTTTGTGTTAAAACGTACATAAGTATTGGCTTGTTTTTCTATTTCAAAAAAATTGAAGTTAGAAAACCATTAAACATGCCAAAAAATGAACCTGTTTTATTTCTAGGCAATCACCAGAATGCTTTATTAGATCCTTTATTGTTAGCAATAACATCTGGAAGATACACGCATTTTTTAACGCGAGCTCAAGTTTTTAAAAAACCATTGGTAAGTAAAATTTTAAAGACATTACAATTGATACCAGTTTATAGAGTACGTGATGGTTGGCAGAGTATTAAACAGAATAACACTATTTTTAAACAATGTGTATCGTTATTAAATGCTAACGATGCAGTTACTATTTTTCCAGAAGGAAGCCATAATTTAAAGCGTACGGTTAGACCTTTAAGTAAAGGATTTACAAGAATTGTTTTAGGTGTTTTAAATGAAAACCCGAGTACTAAATTATTATTAGTTCCTGTTGGTTTTAACTACCTAAATGCGACTTCATTTGCAGATGAAGCATTGGTTTGGTTTGGAGAACCCATTGCAGTTTCAAAATATAATTTTAGTAATGAAAACGAAGCTGTAAAAAAACTAAAGGAAGATGTATATCAAGAATTAAAAGGCTTAACAACCCATATTGAAACGGAGAATTACAATAGGGCGCTTTTAAATTTAGAGCGTTTAAATGTTGATTTTCTAGAACCAGAAAAGGTTAATAATTGTATTGCATCAAGTTTTAAATCTTGCCAACCTAAAAAGAGAAAAAGTAATGGTTACTTAAAGTTGTTTTTTATACTGCTTTTAAAGGTTGTTTGCATTGTTCCTTATTTTGTTTGGAAAAAGCTTGCGCAGCCAAAAATTAAAGAAATAGAGTTTACAGGTACTTTTAGGTTTGCCATTGTTATTACTTTAGCACCATTATGGATAGCGTTATTAGCTATTGTGTTGTCTGTTTTCTTCTCTGTAAGTATTGTTGTTTATTTTATTATTTCAGTTTTAATAATAGCTTTATTAGCAGTTAAACTTTAGTCAAAAAAAAAACACCGTTTCGTAAGAAACAGTGTTTTAAAATTAATAGCCAAGGCTAATAGTTTGTTTTATATATCGTCAAAATCTACATCTGTAAATCTACTTTCTGCAGCAGTTCCTTCGCTTGTAGTTTCTGTTTCTGTAGTAGAAGCAGCTTCAATTGGAGCAGGAGTATCATATTCCTTTTTAAAATCTTTTTGATGACGATCACTAATCACTTCATCACCTTTTTCAGCAATAACATAATCTGTCATTTCCTGTAGAATGCTGTTAAACTCGCTAAAATCTTCTTTATATAAATAGATTTTATGCTTCTTGTAGTGAAACGAGCCATCATCATTTGTAAACTTTTTACTTTCTGTAATAGTTAAGTAGTAGTCTTCAGCTTTAGTCGCGCGAACGTCAAAAAAATATGTGCGTCTTCCGGCTCTTAAAACTTTAGAGTAAATTTCCTCTTTCTCCATCATCTCGTTATTGTGCATAGTTGTAATTTGTTATTATTGTCTTTCAAAAATATAAAAAAAATAAAACCACGCAACATTTTAAGGTTTTTCTTTTAACAGATTTATTATTTAAATAGAGGTGTTTTCACTCAATTGCTTCAAATAAAGGTCTTTATAGTAACCAGCGTTGTCAATAAGTTGATTGTGTGTTCCGTTTTGTACAATCTTACCATCATCTAGCACAATAATATGGTCTGCATTTTTAGCTGAAGAGATTCTGTGACTCACAATTATACTCGTTTTTCCAGCTGACACCTTTTTAAGATTATTTAGAATTTTTTCTTCGGTTTCTGTATCAACTGCCGAAAGACAATCGTCGAACAACAATATTTTAGGGTCTTTAATAATTGCTCTGGCAATAGAAACACGTTGTTTTTGTCCACCAGATAATGTAATACCACGTTCTCCTAAAATAGTTTCGTAACCATTTGTGAATTTAGTAATGTTTTTATGAACTTGAGCATTTTTGGCAGCAGCTATAACTTCATCATTAGAAGCATTTTCTTTACCAAACTTTATATTATTGTTAATGGTGTCACTAAATAAAAAGGCATCTTGTGGCACGTAACCAATGGCGTCTCTTAAACTAGTAAGGTTTAGTTTGTCGATTGCTTTATTATCTATTAATAACTCGCCTTTATCAATATCGTAAAGCCTTCCAATTAAATCTAATATGGTCGATTTTCCAGAACCAGTCTTTCCTATTATAGCTAAAGTTTCACCAGAGTTCACTTTAAAGCTAACACCTTGTAAGGCTTTAATGTTTGTGTCATCGTAAGTAAAATGAACATTTTTAAATTCAATATTTCCACCAATAATAGAAGGTTCGGGAGTATTGTTTTTTATTTCAGGTTCAATTTTTAGAAACTCGTTTATACGTTTCTGCGATGCTTCTGCACGTTGAATAATAGACGTTACCCAACCTACAGTTGCTACAGGCCAAGTTAGCATGTTTACATATATTATGAATTCAATAATATTTCCAAGGGAAATTTCGCCATTAATATATTGTTTACCTCCAATATAAATAACTATAATATTACTAATACCAATAAGCAACAACATCATTGGGAAAAAGAAGGCTTGTATACGAACTAAACTTAATTGTTTCTCTTTACTTGTTTTTGCGAGTGTATTAAAATCGGCTTGCGTTTGTGGTTCAATACCATACGCTTTAATAACCGAAATACCACTAAATGCTTCTTGAGTAAAAGTCGAAAGTTTAGATAAATACTCTTGTACAACTGTACTGCGTTTGTGTATTTCTTTACTAATTAAATAGATTAAAACTGATAAAATAGGTAATGGAATAATTGTGTAAAGCGTTAATTTTGGCGCTTCCTTAAACATAAACGCTAAGGCCACAACAAAAAGTGTAATAGTATTTATGCTGTACATAATTGCTGGTCCAGCGTACATTCTTACTTGTCCAACGTCTTCACTAATTCTATTCATTAAATCTCCGGTTCTATTTTTTTTATAGAAGTTTAAAGAGAGCTTTTGGTATTGCTGGTAGATCTCGTTTTTTAGATCAAACTCAATATAACGCGATACATTTATAATGTATTGACGCATAAAAAAGGTTAATATTCCTGCTATAATAGCAGTCCCAATAATGAGTAGGATATTGTTTAATAATTCGCTTTTAAAATCTGCAATAGAATTTTCAGGATGCTGTAATTGGTTATTTACAATGTCTATAATAGACCCAATTAATTTTGGCACATATACCTTAAAGAGAATTGAGATAATTGTAATAGCAATCCCAATTAATAATTGCGTTTTATATTTTAAGAAATACTTATTAAGATGCTGTAATTCTTTCATTTACAGTTTAGTGTTTTAGATTAAATTATGAAATACTCAATTTAATAGTTTTATTTTTGCAATAATATCAATATTTATTATTTTTACGCGTTCATTTTATGGAATCGGTAAAATGCAACCCAAATTAATAAAATTATAATCTATGGTTTCAGAAGTTTTAAACACCAACGAATTACATAAAATCGATCCAGTATTTGGACAATTATCATTCGATAATCACGAACAAATAGTTTTTTGCAACGACAAAGATAGTGGATTAAAAGCAATAATTGGTATTCATAATACGGTATTAGGACCTGCTTTAGGAGGTACCAGAATGTGGCAATACAATAACGAATGGGAAGCGCTAAACGATGTTTTGCGTCTCTCTCGTGGCATGAGTTTTAAAGCAGCCATTACAGGTTTAAATCTTGGAGGAGGAAAAGCGGTAATTATAGGTGATGCTAAAACACAAAAAACACCAGAGCTAATGAGACGTTTTGGTGCCTTTGTACATTCTTTAAGTGGTAAATATATTACTGCTGAAGATGTTGGTATGGAAACTAGCGATATGGATTTAGTTCGCGAGGTTACACCTTATGTTACAGGAATATCAGAAAGTAAAGGAGGAGCAGGAAATCCATCGCCAATTACAGCTTATGGTGTTTTTATGGGAATGAAAGCTGCCGCAAAATACAAGTTTGGAACAGATGTTTTAGAAGGTAAGAGCGTACTCGTTCAAGGTATTGGCCATGTTGGCGAAACCCTTGTAGAGCATTTAACAAAAGAAGGCGCAAAAGTTATTATTACAGATATAAATGAAGAACGTCTTAACGAAGTAAGCTCTAAATATGGCGCACAAATTTATAGAGGAAATGATATTTATTCTGAAGCTGTAGATATTTATGCGCCTTGTGCTTTAGGAGCGACTATAAACGATGAAACTATTAATAAAATACAAGCTAAAATAATTGCTGGAGCTGCTAATAATCAATTAGCAAACGAAAAAATACATGGACAGATGCTACAAGACAAAGGCATTGTTTATGCACCAGATTTTTTAATTAATGCAGGTGGTATTATTAATGTATACGCAGAATTAGAGAATTATGGTAAAACAGAAATTATGCGTAAGACAGAAAATATCTACAATACAACATTAGAAATATTAAATAATGCAGATATAAAGAACACATCAACACATCAAGCAGCATTAAATATTGCACAAGGAAGAATTGATGCTAGAAAAAAAGAAAATTCTAGCAACTAATATTAATTAATAATTGGTATTAGTATTCATAAAATATACTATTTTTGCAGAGCGAAAGTGACCATCACTTTCGCTCTAATTTTTTTAAGTTCTTTGTAAAGATGCTAAGTAGAAGACACATTCGAATTAAAGTTATGCAAGTGCTTTATGCCTTTAGAGGTAGTGAAAGCGATGATTTTTCAAAAGATCAAAGATTTTTGTTAAACAGTATAGATAATATGTACAATCTATATTTGCTAATGCTTTCTTTAATGATAGAAGTACAAAAACGTGCCGAAACTCATTTAGAGAGAAGTAGTAAGAAATATCTACCTACAGAAGAAGAAAAAAATCCTAACCGTAAATTTGTAAATAACGAAGTGCTTGCCATGCTTAAAAATAATGAGCAATTACAAGCAAAGTTTGAAGCACACCATATTAATAATTGGGAGCTAGATACAGAATACGTAGAAATTATTTTTAAAGAAATTTTAGCTAGCGATATCTATAAAGAGTATTTAGAAACAACAACTTCAAACTTTAATACAGATCGTAATTTTATTGTAGATGTTTTTAAAGAAATAATTGCACCTAACGACAAGCTTTACAATTATTTAGAAGACAAGCATTTAACTTGGTTAGACGATTTGCCTACAGTTAATACTACGATACTTAAATTGTTACGTAAAGTTAAAAAAGATTCTAGTGCATTTCATTTTTTACCGAAACTATATAAGGATATAGAAGATAAAGAATTTGCTATTAAGTTGTTTAAAAAGACGCTGTTAAACCAAAACGCTTTAACCGAGGAAATCTCTAAAAAAACAACCAATTGGGATAGCGATCGTATTGCAAGTATAGATCTTATGTTGCTTAAAATGGGAATTTGTGAGATTCAAAGTTTTCCATCTATACCTACTAAAGTAACTATTAATGAATACTTAGAAGTTTCTAAAGAGTACTCAACACCAAAAAGTAGTGTCTTTATAAATGGTATTTTAGATAAGCTTGTAAAAGAGTATCAAACCGAAGGAAAACTAAATAAAATTGGTCGTGGCTTGATGTAGTTCAAAAATATTGTTATTTTTGCATCGAATTACCAAAATATTAAAAAATTAAATTATGAAAAAAGTAGTATTATTATTTAGCGCAGTATGCATGATAGCATTAACTTCATGTAAAGAAGACGCAACAAAAGCTGTAGACGACACAAAGGTTGCAGCAGCAGCAGTTAGAGACGAAGCAGCATCTAAATTTCCAGTAATTGAGTTCGATAAATCAGAACACGATTTTGGTGAAATTATTAATGGTACTCCAGTTGAAACTGTATTTTCATACAAAAACACAGGAGAAACTCCTTTAGTAATTACAGATGTAAAGAGTTCTTGTGGTTGTACTATTCCTAAAGATTGGTCTAGAGAGCCTTTAGCTCCTGGAGCAGAAGGTAAGTTTACAGTTAAATTTAATGGTAAAGGAAACAACAAAATTTCTAAAGCTATTACAGTAACTGCAAATACGGAAAAAGGTAGAGAAGTAGTTAAGATTTCTGCTTTTATTAAGCCAGATCCTAACGCACCAGCTAAAGCAACTCCATTATCTCCAGTTATTAAATAATGGGTGATCTTATGAGTATGCTACCAATAGTAGCAATGTTTGCTGTAGTATATTTCTTTATGATAGCACCACAGATGAAACGTGCTAAAAATGAAAAAAAATTCGCGTCAGAGTTAAAACGTGGTGATAAAGTAGTTACTAAAAGCGGTATGCATGGTAAAATTGCAGAGCTTAATGAGAAAGATAGTAGTTGCATTATAGAAACTATGTCTGGAAAATTAAAGTTCGATCGTGCTGCAATTTCTATGGAAAGCAGTAGAGCATTAAATGCACCAGCAAAAATAAAAAAGTAATTCTATTTTAATTACATATTTAAGAACCTCAAGTTAACGCTTGAGGTTTTTTGTTTAAAACTGTTTTACTATTTTACATAAAAAAGGGAGCGCTATTTGTTCTACATTTCTCGATGTATTATCTTGTTACGATATAACTTATTTTTATTATGATTACTCTTAAAGAATTAGCCGAAAAACTTAACGTTTCTATATCAACTGTGTCCAAAGCGTTAAACGGAAGCAGCGAGATTGGAGAAGCTACAGTTTCTCGTGTAAAAGAGGCGGCTAAATTGTATAACTACAAGCCCAATAGAGCCGCTCTTAATTTAAAGAATAGTAAAACAAAAACCATAGGTGTCATTATTCCCGATATTTTAAATCACTTTTTTGCTAAAGTACTATTTGGTATAGAAAAAGAATCTGCAAAACTAGGCTATAACATTATAACCTGTTTGTCTAACGAGTTGTACGACAAAGAAGCTAATAGTTTAGAATTGCTAGCAAACGGAAGCGTAGATGGTTTTATTATGTCTATTTCTGAAGAAACCCAAGTCACTAATAAAACTGATCATTTAAAAGATATTTTAGATCAAAAAATTCCTATTTTAATGTTCGATCGTGTAGCAGATGCAATTGATTGTGATAAAGTTGTTATTAACGATTTTCAAGCAGCCTATAACGCAACTATGCATTTAATAAAAGAAGGTAGAAAAAACATGCTTTTAATTAATAATATAGATGGTTTAAGTGTTGGTAAATTAAGAGCAAAAGGTTGTTTTAAAGCCATTGAAGATGCTAAACATTACAATAGTAATTTAACTGAATTAAAAATTCCTAAAATTTCAGAATTAGAAAAAGAAATCAATTTATTTTTAAAAAATAATAAAGCGATTGATGGTATTATTTCTATTGATAATATTTCTGGAGTTATTGCATTAAATACAGCAACTAAAAAAGGATATAATATACCTAAAGAACTATCTATAATAGGTTTTAGTGATGATAATGTTTTACCTTTTACAAGTCCTAAATTGTCTACAGTTACCCAGCATAGTGATGCTATTGGTGAAGCTTCTGTACAGTTGTTAATTAAACGTTTAGAGTCTAAAGAGCCTTTAGAAACTGTTGTTAAGACTATCGATTTTTCGCTTAATTTACGCGAAACAACGTTATAAGTTTTGTTTTAATATACTTTACTTACTTATTATAATAGGAGTTATGCTCTGCTAGCAATTTTTATACTTATCATGTAAACCACCTCCTTTTAATATCATTGGCTTAATTTTTTCAAACCTTGATGTTTTAGTGTTATCGCGTTTTGCTTCAATGATATAATTACAATATTCTCGTTGGCAAGATGGAGAAAGTTTATTAAAAGCAGTTTTAAAGCTAGTATCGTTTTTTATTTCTTCAGATAAAAGTTCTGGAATTACAACATCTTTTTTTGTGGTACGAATAGGTTTTAATTCTTTACCTAATTTTTGATTTTCAATAGCTTCTTTAATATAGGTTAAAACTAAAGGTTTATTTATATCTTCTATAGTTTCAAAACGCATTTGTCGTAGTGCTTTTGTTTTTTCTTTGGCTTTTTCTAGATAGTTTTGTTCATCTTTTAAAAACACACCATTAAAAAACCAAATACAAAAGTGCTTTTTAAAAGCGCCTAAACCTAAAACGTTCTTGCCGTTTAAACTATAGGTTGGAGCAGACCATTTTATGTCTTCATCAAGATTAGTAGATAATGTTAGCTCACGAAGTAGCTCTAAGGCTTCTTTAAAATGCGTATTGTTTTCTATGTATCCTTCTACCGAATTTGCTTTTTTCATCTCTATAGAAAGCTAATAGCGTTCTTAAAGCGATTTTCTGTTGGTCTTAAGAGTATTAAATAAATAAGAATTAATATTCCAAAAAGTATAAACTCTGGTTTTAGAATTAAAATAATAAATGCAGAACCTTCTAAAATAGCCCAACGTGCTATAGAAGCAGTTTGAAATACGCTTAAGTTAAAGTCTTCAGTAGCATTTTTATCTGCTTTTTTAAGTAAAAATTTATATATAAAGTTACTTGCAACAAACGCTATTAGTGGTATTGCTATGTATAAGTAATCGTCTGTAGAAACCTCTGAGGTGTTAAAAATATCACCACTAGAATTTATATTAGATAATACAATATAGGCAACAATAACACCAGCACATAATGCTAAGTGAATAATTTGTAGTGTTTTAATGTTTGGTTTCATATGTTTATTTTTTAACACGTAAAATCTTTTCCATTTTACGTCCTCTGGCTAGCTCTTCTATTAGTTTATCTAAATAACGTGCTTGTTTGGTTAAAGGTGTTTCTATATCTTCTATCCTGTAACCACATATTACGCCTTTAATAAGTTCTGCGTTTGGGTTTAATGTTGCACGTTCAAAGAAGGTTTTAAAAGTTACTTTCTCATCAATTAACTCTTGTAGCTTTTCTTCGTTAAAACCGGTTAGCCATTCAATTACAGTGTGTAACTCTTTAATTGTTCTACCTTTTTTTTCAACTTTGGTAACGTAATGCGGATAAACAGAAAAAAACTTCATTTCTGAGACTCTTTTATCGTGTTCAGGTGTTGTGGTCATAGTGTATTCTTTATTCTTAAAAATAAGAAAATTTAACGACAATTAAATTAGTATTTAACTGTGTTTTTTCCAATACCGTTTTCCGTAGCTGCAAAATATTTCTTCACCAGATTTAATTTTCTTAATTGCTTTTAAGCAAACATTATCATTGGCATCTAAAGTTATTTCTGCATTTTTTTTAAAATCGCTATTAATAGCATCGTTGGCATACTTTGCAAAGCAATTAGTATGCATACTGTCCATAATAGTACCATCTAATAAATTTATAAAATAGCGATCGCTGTTTTGTTTGGCTCTTTCTTCGGCTTCTTTAGCATCGAGAATTTCTCCTTTAAACAACGTTATTATTTCATTTTTAAAGATATCTATTGCAGTAAATAATCCATTGCCAGCATTTTGTATTTGAGACGTTTTTATGTATAGATAATCTTCCTCAGAAGCTTCAATAGTGTTGGCGTCTATGTAGTTTTTTTCAGGATCTGCTACTTTCAAGTTTAAGATGTTTTGATTTTATATAGGTACTTAAAAGTGTCTAATTTAAGCTTTATTACTGTTATTCATTTTATGCTTCAATTTTTTTATAAATATGATTGCTAAAGCACCTCCTAAAAATGAAACAATACAGTTGATAATAAATAACCAACTATGAAATGTTTCATTCTTCATTATAGAAAAAGGATTAAAGCCCAAGCGTCCAAAAGACTTAATTAAGAATATACTACCAAAAACACCAGCAATTGTATTGCCTATTAAACCAAACGAATATTTTTTTAAGGCATAACCAGCACTATTTGCACCAATTATACCTATAAGAATACTAATTAAGGAAATTAAAGTATCTGTCATAACATTGGCTTTAAATTAATGACCATAATCCATTTTATCAATTTTCCCACCCATTAACCTTTTTTGGATAATCATGTATACAAAAAGAAGAATGAAACCTATAATTCCCCAATTTAAGGCTACAGACAAACCATACTCCGAAGCCGAAGTGTTATATATGGTTAAAGACTCGTTAACGTTATTAATAGACGGTAAAATTACTGGAAATAACGATGCTAGAGAAGAGGTTATACCACCTAAAACCAATAAGGTTGAAAATGTAAAACCGTAGCTCTCTTTTTTTAATTTTTTAATAAAAAATAAGCCAACTAAGCCTGTTAGATATATAATAGGAAAAATTATTAAATAAGGTCTATTTATAAAATTGTCTAAAGCATTTGGGTTTACTTTTAACCATACAATTATAGAGAAAATGGTAAGTATTGCAAGCGCAATATTTAGTTTAAAAATAACACCTTTTAGTTTGTTGTTTATAGACGAATTGGTTTTTAAAATAATCCAATTGGCACCGTGTATTGCTAGTGTAACAACAGATATTACACCTATAATAATTGTAAACCAATCTATAATCCCTGGTGTTTTACTAAGTGGGCTAAATGTGCTATCCCATAAGGGTAAGAAAAAGTAATGACCTTCGTAAGTAGAGACTCCGTTTTCTACACCACCTAAATTTACACCTCTAACTATATTACCTAAAGCAATACCAAAAAATAAGGCTAGTAATAAACTTGCTACTCCAAAGGATTTATCCCAAATGTCTTTCCACATTTGATAGTTAAACTGTCCTCTAAACTCTAATCCAATAGCTCTAAAGATAATTAACCACAATACTATTATTAGTGGTAGATAAAAGCCACTAAATACCGAAGCATAAAATGTAGGAAATGCCATAAAAAGCATACCACCTGCGGCTACTAGCCAAACTTCGTTAGAATCCCAAAATAAACCAGCAGACTTAGCTATAACTTCTTTATCCTCTTCTTTTTTAGCAAAGAATAAATGAATAATTCCAGTTCCAAAGTCGTAACCATCTAAAATAAAAAACATAACTAAAACAATAGCTATTATTATGTACCAAAATACTTCCATAATTTAATGTGTTTGAGGTTTAGGGCCTTGGTTTATAGTTTTACCAACTAAGACTAGAAATAATAAACCTAGCAGCATATACAAAGCCACAAAGCCAAGTAAAGTAAATAAGGTGTTACCAGATGAAACTGTTGGAGAAATACCATCGCTTGTTCTTAATAAACCATATACTAAATAAGGCTGTCTGCCTAACTCTGCAACATACCAACCAGTAATATTTGCTATGTATGGAAACGGAACTAAAAACATAATAACCCAAAGTAATGTTTTAGAGGTGTATAGTTTCTTGCGCCATAAAAATAAAAGCGCTAATGCCATAACACCTATAAATATAGTGCCTAAACCAACCATTATGTGATAGGAGTAATACAGTGCAGGAATATTATCTGGTAGTTCTTCTTTTTCAAATTGATCCATTCCTGGGATTTGTTTATCCCATTCTTGATGCGTTAGAAAACTTAATACATTAGGTACTGCAATTTTATTATCTAACTTTTTTTCTACCATATTTGGCTGCCCAATCAATACAATTTCGGCACCAGCTTCTTCGGTTTCAAAAATACCTTCCATAGCTGCAAAAGAAGCCGGTTGGTATTTTGCTACATTTTTAGCATTCCAGTCTCCTGTTGGAAAAGCCAATAGAATACTAGAAACTAATCCAAAAACTACTCCTGTTTTTAAAAATAACTGTCCGTATTGGGTTTGCTTATTCCTTAGAATATAAAAGGCACCTATACTTGCTACAACAAAAGAAGAGGTAACAACAGATGCTAATTGATTGTGTAAGAATGCTGGCAGAAGCCAAGGATTAGTAAATAATGCCGAAAAGTTTTGTAATACAAATTTACCATTATCTAAAATTTCGTAACCTACAGGATGCTGCATCCAAGCGTTGGTTGCTAGAATAAACCAACCACTTGCCCAAGAGCCTAAAAAGACTAGAAATCCGGTTAGGAAATGTAGCTTTTGTCCCATTAGTTTTTCTCCAAATATAAAGAGCGCTAAAAAAGAAGATTCTAAAAAGAAGGAGAACATGCCTTCCATTGCTAGGGTCTGACCAATAATACCACCTGTTAATTCAGAAAATTTAGCCCAATTGGTGCCAAATTGAAACTCCATAGGAATTCCTGTTACAACACCCATTGTAAAATTGATAGCAAAAATTTTCATGAAAAATTTTGCAGCATTATTATATTTTTCAATGTTATTTCTAAGGTATTTCCATTTAAAATAGACTATCAATAACGATAATCCCATGGTTAATTGTGGAAATATATAGTGAAAAGTGATAGTAAATGCGAATTGCAATCTATCGTAAAAGATCATGTCTTCCATACTCTTGTTTTAGACTATAAAAATACGACAGACAGAGCAATCTTAATGTAACATTTATTACAAATAAATAATTAATATTGCTGTTTTTAATGGCTATTATTTTAAATGTTTTCTACTCAAGTTTTAATACTGTTAGTTCGTATAAAGTTTTCTTCAGGATTAATATTTTTAAATTTTTTGAAGTTTCGTTTAACGGTCTTGTGTATGATTAGTGGCGTGTTTAAGTACCTAATTTAGCAAATAAAAACCGAATAGAAAATTCGCTAGAATTTTCGTAAGTAGGCGAGAACTAGCAATTAAATATACACGTCTTAAGTTTGTATTATCCTTAAATTAGATAAATAAACAGAAAGCACAAAAGAGAGGATTAAGGTTATTATACACGCAGAGACTTAGATCTCGTCAACATTGAAAATCACCTCTCTTTTCTACACAGATTTCGTACAGTTCTATGAGGCTTTAAGACCTCGCTTTTAAGTCGTTGAAACTCGCGTAGATTGTCCTTTCAAAAAACATTTTCTTATGAATAAAGATATAAAATATTTTGGAATTGACATTAGTTATTTAGTATTTGATGTTACCGATTCTGATGGTAATTACTATCAGTTTAAAAACAATGTGGGAGGCTTTAGGAAGTTTACAAAACTATAGAATACTTATAGTCATTGTGTAATGGAAGCTACAGGTTATTATCATTATCAATTAGCATATTATTTGTTAGAGTCTAGTATAAAATTGTCTGTAGAGAATCCATTATCTGTTAAACGATTTATACAGATGAAGCTATCAAAAATCAAGACAGACAAGAGCGATTCTAAGCTTATTTGTGAGTATGCTCAGAAAGTAGAATTAAAGCTTTGGCAAGGTAATTCTAAGAATGAAATAGAATGTTTTCAAATTACCCGAGCGCTTTCTATCTATACTAAACAAAGTACAATGATAAAAAACAAATTGCATGGAGAAACTGTTTTGGGAGCGCCCAGTAAAGCAGTCGTAAGATCCTTAAAACGCAGTTTAAAATACCTTGGTAAAGAAAAAAAAAACTTAGAGGATAAGTTGTTGGCCTTAGTGAACCTAACTCATCAAGATCTATTAACTCGTTTAAAAACGATTCCAAGTATTGGTCCAAAAACATCTATTATGCTAATAGTTTTAACAGGAGGTTTTGATCGCTTTAAAAGCGCAAGTGAATTATGTAGTTATGCAGGATTAACACCAGTAATTAAACAAAGTGGAAGTAGTGTAAAAGGGCGACCAAGAATTAGTAAAATGGGTAATCAAAAGCTTCGTAATTTATTATTTATGTGCAGCCTTAATGCATGTAAATGTAATAAAGCTTGTCGAGAACTTTATGAGCGAATAGTTGCAAAAGGAAAGAGTAAAAAATTAGCATTAATTGCAATTTGTAATAAGCTATTAAAACAAGCTTTTGCTATTGCTAAATCAGGATTAATATATGATGAAAGCTATAGAAGTGTTTTAGTGAAAAATTAATGGGATTTTACTTGTTTTTCACCACAGTACTTTGTTACCCAACGTTTTTATTTCGGTTATATAATTCAGTTTCCTTTCTTTCAAAAGCAGGTTTTGCTATAATTCCTTCCCAATTTTTATCTAATTTTTCTAAAGAATTTTATCATTGGTTGGTCATAATGAAGCACAACAAGGGAATAAAGATCGGTAGTTTGCTTTTTTTTATAATTTATTTGTTTTGAGTAAACGGCTTAATTATGGGTAACGTAACGGTTTTGTATAATTTAAGTTAGCTTTATTTACTTTTATTCCGTTAATTATTATTTCGTTTTTCAATTTCGACATAGTTTTTAATTCCGCCGTTGGATTCCACTCTCTTAAAATCAATTCGTTTTTATCAATTTTTATGATTGACCAAAAAATTCGTGAATAACCTAATCCGAATTTGTCGAATTGATATTCGTAATATATATATATATATTATTTGTTCGGTGAATTTGAGTCGGAAAGGATTATCAAATCAGATTCATTTAGAGGGTGTTCCGAATTAAAAGCTTCCACAACATCATTCAAATTCGAGTTGATTTTAATGCCAATTCCGATAATTCCAGCGGAGAGTCCTAATTATTTAGAAAATTATTAAAGAAGCAACGTCCCCTGCGAGAGACGTTGCTAAGAAAAAAGTAGAGTGATTTCATGCTGCAAAAACTAACATAGATAGACGTTGCAGAGTAAAAAAAGTTAACTAATTTATTGTTTTGGTTTCATTGAAGAAATGATTGTCTTATTATCCGGACCATACACTTCCCACGATTTAATGGACGTTTCATCTAGTCGCTTTAAAGTGAATTTATATTTAGTGGAATATAACCCAGTAGCATAACCCGGAGAAACTAGAACCGTCGTTTCCTTCCCACTAATTTTTTCTGTACCTGTAGATTTTTCATTTGTCCAAGCCATACCAAATTCTGCAGACATTTCAAACTTCACCGGGCTGGCCTCGCCTGTACCACCAGTTACCGAAACAGAAAAACTTTCTGTTCTAGAATTAGATTCCGATTCGGTAATACCGGAAGAGTAATAATATTTTATTTCGATTTCGTTATTATTTCCAGAGTTATCGGATTTGTCTATCTCAAGTATATATGATTCCTTAATTAGCTTGTAGAATGGTGAATACTTTATTTTTTCTGTATTAGTCAGTCCATTATCCTTTATAATAAAAGCAGGTAAATATTCAAACTCAGATGCAAAAGGCTTATCAGTTTTTGGATAAACCGGATTGCCATTAGACCAAGTAATTTCTAAGTTCGGTTTTTTATTGCTGGTTTCAGCATTAATTGAAGGAGTTCGCATGTTATATCCTTTTGCTTTCCATAAAACAATATTGCTTAAGCTGGGGGAATTAGCAGCATAGGTATACGTTACATTTCCAAAATTGCCATTACTTAAATGTTTAGCGCCCGAAAATGCTTTATTCCAATAAGAATTCTTAATAGTAAAGCCTTTACTGCTGTTGGGAATAAAAAGCCATTTCTGCCCTTTTTTTGCATCAAAATACATATTAACTACAGGATCTAAATCGTCGTAGCCACTCATGTTTAATGGTTTACCAGTATATTGATTGATAATATAATATTGCTCATAAGAAGTACCATCCAACCACACTGGTTGATCGCCAGTAGGTAAAATAAGCCACTGTTGCATCATTTTTGTATAGCCAGTATGTTTTCTATTATACCAATAAGTATTATCCATATCGCCGCTGCCGCTGACTGATAAAACATGGTCTTTGCCTGGTTTAATTACTTCTAATTGATACACATCACCAGTTGGGTTTTTGATATTGGGTAGATCATCGGTTCTTTGCCATTGTGTAGGATTAATTTCTACTTGTGCTTTAACTTCATTTACTCCGCTGCTCAAAAAGCAAATGACGAACAGAGAGATTTTAATGCAATTATTTAACATACAATTATTTTTATTGGTTAATACGAGACGATTGAATTATAATATCTGTGAAACTAATAATTAATTTTAAAGTGCACAATAATATCATACGTCAAACGAAGTTCGACTATTTATTTTACAATGTCAAGTTTATAAAAATCAAAACAGCCAAAACAAAATAGGTTTTGGCTGTTAAATCTAAATTAGATTAAATTAAATACTGTTTGTTAGCTTAATGTATTAATAATCTTCAATACTGTTAGTTTGTATAAGATTTTATTCAGAATTAATATTTTTAATTTTTTTGAAGTTTCATTTGCTGCCTTTTTTTAGGCATAAATAAGGCTTTCACTTCTATTCAAAGCATCTTCCTTTGTTTCTGAAGTGAATTTAGATGTTATAGAAATATATCCGTTTTTTGAATTTATATCAATCAAATTAGCGTCTGAATGATCCATCCAAACACCTAAATTGTTATTTGTTTTCATTAAACTTTAGTATCTTTTAATGTTCTTTTGAATAAGTTTCTAATATCTTATTTAGAGAATCTAAATAGTCTTTTAGTGCTTTGTTATTTACTTCTTTTTCTGTTTTTAATAAAAAGTTTCTTGGTATTTCATCTATGTATTTAATTAGTTCTGGATGTTCCTCTTGAATTTTTATGGTTGTCAATCGGATATTTTCATTAAGTTCATTTTGAGATTCCATTTCTGTGATTTTCTAAAAATTAAAAGTATCTTTTATTTAAAGATTTTTTTGATAAATGCTATATAGACTTAACGTTTATAGCATGTTGGTTTATATTTTTCTTTGTGTTTTTTTCTATGGGATGGCTATATATCTTGTTTTTAGCGATTCTCATTTTTCGTTTTGCTGTTTTTTTATGGTTGACTCACCAATCTTATACTCTTTGTTTAGTTGATTGGTATTACCAGTCGGGTTTGTTGGATTTGTTTGTTCTTTTAAATTTCTTTCTGTCTTTAATCACTCCCATGTTTGTTGTTTTAATTGTTCAATGATAGTATACAGCTTTAATGCTTAAACATTGCTAATACTATCTTAAAATCAGTAACTTATGGTTAATTAACTTAACCGTTAACGTTAGGTTTAATTAATATTTTTTATTTGACGTGATTATTGTTACGTCTAACTTCTCTGTTATTCTGTAAACATGGAAGTTTAGAGTTTTGTACTTAAAGGACGTTCTACATTATAGCTAATATTTTGTTCTATAAAACCGTTTAAATATTCTATACCAACGTTAAATAAAATTCGATTATTTATATTAAAAACTCAAGTTTATAAAAATCAAAACAGCCAAAACAAAATAGGTTTTGGCTGTTAAATTTATAGTAATAAAATACTGTTTATTTCTTCTCGGCAGTAAGCTCACAAATTTTACAAATTACTTCGGTTGCTTTTATCATACTCTCTACAGGTACGTACTCGTAACGGCCATGAAAATTATGTCCTCCTGCAAAAATATTTGGACAAGGTAAACCCATGTAACTTAATTGAGAACCATCTGTTCCACCACGAATGGCTTTAATTAATGGCGTAATACCTAATTGTTTCATTGCTTCTTCGGCAATATCTACAATATGCATTACAGGCTCTACTTTTTCCTTCATATTAAAATATTGATCTTTAATCTCAATTTCAATAACTTCTCTTCCGTATTGGCTATTTAACTCTTTAGTTAACTTTTGCATTACTTCTTTTCTAGCTTCAAAATGTCCAAGATCATGATCACGAATAATATACTCTAGCTTCGTGCTTTCAACCTCTCCTTTAATAGAATACAGGTGAAAGAAACCTTGGTAGCCTTCTGTATGTTCTGGTGTTTCCATGCGTGGTAAAGAGTTTATAAACTCTGTAGCAATGTACATAGAGTTTACCATTTTACCTTTTGCATAACCAGGATGCACTATTTTACCTTTTACGGTAACTACAGCTCCTGCAGCATTAAAGTTTTCGTATTCAAGTTCTCCAATTTGGCTACCATCCATTGTGTAAGCCCAATCTGCACCAAATTTTTCTACATCAAATTTGTGTGCGCCACGACCAATTTCTTCGTCTGGTGTAAAACCAACTTTAACGTCACCATGTTTTATTTGCGGATTAGCAATAAGATATTCCATAGCAGAAATAATCTCTGTAATTCCAGCTTTATCATCTGCTCCTAAAAGCGTTGTACCATCTGTTGTAATTAAGGTCTGACCTTTGTAAAGTAATAAATCGTCGAAATAATCTGGAGATAATACAATGTTTTCGGCTTCGTTAAGCATAATGTCTTTACCATCGTAGCTCTCAATAATTTGAGGTTTTACGTTAGCACCAGTAAAATCTGGAGTCGTGTCAAAATGCGAAATAAAACCAATAGTTGGTGTGTCGTAGTCTACATTACTAGGTAAAGTTGCCATAATATAAGCGTTTTCATCTATAGAAACATCGCTCATGCCAATAGCTTTTAATTCTTCGACTAGCGCGTTTGCTAAATCCCATTGTTTGGCAGTACTTGGTGTTGTGTCGCTTTCTGGATCAGATTCTGTATCAACAGTTACATAACCTACAAAGCGTTTTATTATATCTTGTTTAGAAATCATTTTATCAATGTTTTGTTTTATGAATTCGAGTGAGTGAACTTAATAACTCTTTAGAGTTTCAAAGTTACAATTATTAAGTTTTTTGGCTTTTGAATTGTTCATCTTTTTTTTTAGAAGTATTTTTGTACAAACATTATTAGATGTACAAATTACTACTAAGACCATTATTTTTTCTTTTCGATCCCGAAAAAATTCATTATTTCACTTTTTCATTAGTAAAATTCACTTCAAAAATTCCTGGAGTAGCAGCTTTATATAGAAGTCTATTTCTTATTGAAGATGCTAAACTAGAACGTAAGCTTTTTGGTTTAACCTTTAAAAATCCAGTAGGATTAGCAGCGGGTTTCGATAAAAATGCGGTGTTGTATAACGAATTAGCAAACTTTGGTTTCGGCTTTATAGAAATAGGAACTGTTACACCAAAAGGACAAGCTGGGAATCCTAAAAAACGTTTGTTTAGACTTAAAGACGATAAAGGAATTATTAATAGAATGGGTTTTAATAATGAAGGACTCCAAGCTGCCATAACACAACTTAAAAAGAATAAAGGCAAGTTAATTATTGGAGGAAATATTGGTAAAAACACGCAAACAAAACCCGAAGATTATACTAAGGATTATTTAGAATGTTTTAATGCATTACATCCTTACGTCGATTATTTTGTACTTAATGTAAGCTGCCCAAATGTTGGTAGCCATGCAAAATTAAATGATAAAGATTATTTGTTAGAATTGATTGGTGCTGTGCAAACAGCAAATAAAACATTTGATAAGCAAAGACCAATACTTTTAAAAATTGCTCCAGATTTAAATAACGGACAATTAGACGAAATTATAGAATTAGTTGCCGAAACAAACCTAGATGGTGTAATTGCAAGTAATACTTCTAACGATAGATCGGGTTTAAAAGCTTCGGAAGAAAGGCTTGCCGAAATAGGAAACGGAGGATTAAGCGGACAACCCGTTTTAGAAAAATCGACACAGGTTATTAAATACTTATCTGATAAGAGTAAGCAATCCTTTCCAATTATTGGAGTAGGTGGAATACACTCTGCCGAAGATGCTTTAGCAAAAATTGAAGCAGGAGCAGACTTAGTACAAATTTATACAGGTTTTATATACGAAGGACCTTCGCTTATTAAAAAAATAAATAAGGCAATCTTAAAAGACTTTTAAGTGAATTACGATATACTTATAGCGTTTATAATAGCGACTTCGGTTTTAGCGATCTCACCAGGGCCAGACAATATTTATGTTTTAATGCAAAGTATTGTAAACGGAACAAAATATGGTCTAGCAACTGTTTGTGGGCTAATTTTTGGTTGTTTGTTTCATACTACTTTAGTCGCGTTTGGAGTGTCTGCTATTATTAAAGAAAATGATACTTTATTTTTTGCTATTAAATGCTTAGGAGCCGGCTATTTGTTATACTTGGCTTATAAAGTATATAAAAGTGATGCAAAAGTGGATTTAAATAGTGATGCTGTACCCAAAAAAAGCATGTTGCAATTGTTTAAGCAAGGTGTAATTATGAATGTGCTTAACCCTAAAGTTTCAATTTTCTTTCTAGCTTTTTTTCCAGGGTTTTTATATTCTGAAACCTTAAGTTCTGTAAAGCAGTTTTATGTTTTAGGCTTGTTGTTTATGGCTACTTCATTTGTAATATTCTCAATAATAGCAATTTTGGCAGGTTCAATTTCTACGTATTTAAAATCTCATAAAAATATTGGAGTTGTTTTAAAATGGTTACAAATAGTGGTGTTTGTTGGTATTGCTATTTTTATTCTCTTTTCAGAAAAATAGAGTACTATAATTTCAGGAGTAATAGTAGCAAGTTTGGCTATGCCATTTGGTATTTTTTTAGGAGAATTAATTTTACCGTAATCTATAAAGAATAAAAAGTTGTAAACGACTAATCTTTTTTATCTTTGAATTTAATATGAAAGACCACGTTAAAGTTATAGAATGTCCAAGAGATGCCATGCAAGGCATAAAAGCTTTTATTCCCACGGAAAAGAAGGTGCAATACATTCAATCTTTACTTCGCGTAGGTTTCGATACTATCGACTTTGGAAGCTTTGTATCACCAAAAGCAATACCGCAAATGGTAGATACAAGAGCGGTGTTATCTCAATTAGATTTAAGTAAAACAACCAGTAAGCTATTAGCTATTATAGCTAATACTCGTGGAGCAGAAGATGCTTGTAAGCATCCGGAAATAGATTATTTGGGTTATCCGTTTTCTATATCTGAGAATTTTCAAATGCGTAACACACACAAAACTATAGCACAATCGGTAGTAACTTTACAAGAGATTTTAAATAAAGCAGACCAAGTAAATAAAGAGGTTGTGGTTTATATTTCTATGGGTTTTGGTAATCCTTATGGAGATCCATGGAGTGTAGAAATTGTAGGAGAGTGGACAGAACGTTTAAGTAAAATGGGTGTTAAAATTCTTTCTTTAAGCGATACTGTTGGGACTTCTAATCCAGAAAATATAGACTATTTATTTTCTAATTTAATTTCAGCTTATAAGGGTATAGAATTTGGTGCACATTTGCATACGACACCTACTACTTGGTTCGAAAAAATAGATGCAGCTTATAACGCAGGTTGCCGCAGATTTGATGGAGCAATACAAGGTTTTGGTGGTTGCCCAATGGCAAAAGATGAGCTTACAGGTAATATGCCAACTGAAAAATTACTCTCGTACTTAACAACTAAAAAAGTTTCAGATTTACATGCTATGGCTTTTGAGAGTAGTTATAATGAAGCGACTAAGATCTTCACTAAATATCATTAAGTAAAAACACTTTCTTTTCATAGAGGTGCTTGTTCTCACTATTCAGTTTTTTATTTCAAATGAAATAATTTAACACTATATAATTCATTGTATTTTAAATATTTACATCTAATTTTGTTTCTTTATTTAAAATTGTTCTAAATAAACTTGCACGAACTACTTTTCATTTCTATTTTTGCACTCGAAAATATAATTATTTATAATTAGTCTTAATAAGAATAAAGTAAATTTACAATGAAAAAAGCAATTTCAATTTTAACAATTTTAGTCAGTGCATTAGCTTTCGCACAAACAGCTCCAGATTCTTTATCTGTTAGCCCTCAATTACAACAAAATGCAGCACAACGCATTCTGTCTGGAAATATCAATTCAGGAGTTACTGTAGGTGGTTATGGAGAAATTACATACAACCAACCAGAATCTAAAAACGGAGAATTAGACGTACAACGTTTAGTATTATTATTTGGTTACAAGTTTAGTGATAAAGTGCAGTTTGTTACAGAAGTAGAATTAGAACATGTAGAAGAAGTGTTTGTAGAGCAAGCGTTTGTGCAATATAAGTTAGGCGAAAACATAAATGCACGTGGTGGTTTAATGTTAATTCCAATGGGAATTACCAACGAATACCACGAACCAACAACCTTTAATGGAGTAGAGCGCCCAAGTGTAGATGGTAGTATTGTACCAACAACTTGGCGAGAAATTGGAGTAGGAGTACAAGGTCGTTTTAACGAGATTTCTTTAGGATACCAAGCCTATGTATTTAACGGATTTCAATCTGTAAACGGAACGAAAGTATTAGGAGGAAGCAACGGTTTACGTAATGGTCGTCAAAAAGGAATTAAATCAACAGTAGATTCTCCAAACTTATCTGCAAAAGTAGATTATTATGGTCTTCCAGGTTTACGTTTAGGTTTAGCAGGATACTTTGGTAGAACCCAAGCAGAAGACGATGTAGAGAAAATAGATGGATCGAGTATTGGTATTTCTATGGTTGGCTTAGACGCAAGATATGCATACAGACGCATTACAGCAAGAGGACAATTTATTCATGCAAGTCTAACCGATACCGAAGATTATAACACTTTAAACAGTGCCGATTTAGGTAGCGCATTACAAGGTTGGTATTTAGAAGGTGCATACAATTTATTGCCATTAGCTAAAGAGCAACAGCTATTTGCTTTTGCTAGATATAGCGATTATGATACGCATGCTTCTGTAGCTGGTGGATTAGCAAAAAATGAGAGTTATAATAGAGACGAATGGACGTTTGGTTTAAGTTTTAAAATGGCTCCTGGAGCTGTGTTAAAAGGAGATTACCAATTAAAAGGTAATGCGTTAGATAATTCTGATACTGTTGGCCAATTAAACGTTGGGTTAGGTGTTTGGTTTTAAAATACAATTGTCATTGCGAGGAGTAAGCGACGTGGGAATCTCATAAAAATGAAACAACAACACAATTTTTTAAGTGCCTTATAGCTAATGCCGAAAATATATTTTTTCACATTAGCTATTTGGCATTTTAATTGCTTAATAAAATAAATAATCAATACTTTTGAAAAATGTACTTTAAAAAGATTTCAATATTAGTTTTTGCATTAACTTTTCTGTCTTTCGGATTGCCTAAAAACATACAGAAGAAAGTAGATAAAGAGATTAAAAGTGCTTTCGAAATTGAAAACTTTTCTTTCGAATCTAAGACTATTACTTCAGAGATTGTAAGTACATTACCTTCAGTTTTTGGCAAGGATAATTTCTTCAGTATAAAAAATAACAATAAACTTCTAGGCTATGCTTACGTGTCTAAGGCACCAAGTAAAACCGATGAGTTTGATTATTTAGTGCTTTTAGACGCGAACTTAATTGTAAAAAAAGCTAAAATATTAGTCTATAGAGAAGATTATGGTGGAGAAATAGGAAGCAAACGTTGGTTAAAACAATTTATAGGTAAAACTAAAACCGATGAGCTACGTTATAATGATACTGTTGTTGCAATTTCTGGAGCAACCATTTCTGTTCGTGCTATGACTACTGCAATGAACGATCTCTTACAGTCATTAAAAATACTTAACGAAAAAGGAATTTTATAATGCAAAACCTAAACGGACTCCTTTATACTTTCCCTAGAGAAATAAAATTATTGCTTACTGCATTTGTAATAGTATTAAGTGTTGGTTTTTTTACGGGTTTACTATTTGTAAATAATACGTCTTCTGTTAACCCAAATGGTATTCAAGAGCAATATTTAGGGAATGAAGATAATGAGGAAGCTGTAGAGATGAAGTTTAAAAAAACGGATAAACACATGCTAAATATTGTGCATAGTCACATATTATCTATGGCATTAATATTCTTTTTAATGGGTTTAATATTAAGTACAACACAGCTTAATTATAAATTAAAAGTCTTCTTAATGGTAGAGCCATTTCTTTCTGTAATTTTAACTTTTGGAGGTGTTTATTTCCTTTGGAAAGGTATCACCTGGATGAAATATGTGGTTATGGTTTCTGGTGCTTTTATGACTATAAGTTACTCGCTTTCTGCTTTTATTATTTTAAAACAATTACTTATTTCTAAAAATAAATAAATCGTATTTTATGCTTATATTTTGAGTCAAATACTCAAAATATCAATGAAACAATTGCTTTTATTATTCTATTCTTTTTTAATTTTTCGTCTCAAGCTCAGGAATGGAGATCTCTTAGTTGTTATAAAAAAAAAACAACAAAACAAGAAACCTTTTCGAAATCTAATTGGTTAAAAAAAGATATAAAGCATAACACGGTTGTGTAGCAAAATGCTAATAGGTCTAATCTAGAAAATAATCTACCACAAGCTTATATTACAATAAAATAACAGCGAGGCTTTTATGCTTGATATTATAGCGAGATTTTAAAAAAAAGGACATGGTGTTGTTTGTCTTTTAATGGCTAATTTTGTTTCAAATAAATTAACATAATCTTTATTTAGTAGCCGAAAATGTATTTCCTGTTTTTAGAAAAAAGCTGTTTAGATTAAACCTTGATAGTTTTTCTAAGCTTTTTATAATGAGTTTTTAATACCTTATTTTTAATATTGTTAAAAGGTATTTTAAAAATGATATTTAGAGGGGAATATTATTATATATATATCTTAATAATGCTTACCTTTACGCGCAATTAATTCCAATTGCAATGACAGCACACGAAAACAAGATAGTAGGTGAAGGTTTAACTTACGACGATGTACTATTAGTACCAGCTTTTTCTGAAGTTCTACCAAGAGAAGTCAATATTCAAACAAAATTTACACGTAACATTACTATTAACGTTCCTATTGTATCTGCAGCGATGGATACAGTTACAGAAAGTAGAATGGCAATTGCTATGGCTAGAGAAGGAGGAATAGGTGTTTTACATAAAAACATGACTATCGAAGAGCAAGCAGCTAAAGTTCGTAAAGTTAAACGTGCAGAAAGCGGTATGATTATCGATCCTGTTACATTACCTCTTACTGCTGTGGTTTCAGATGCTAAAAATGCCATGCGCGAACATAGTATTGGAGGTATTCCAATTGTAGATGATAACGGTAGGTTAAAAGGAATTGTAACGAATAGAGATTTACGTTTCGAACACGAAAACAATAGACCTATTGTTGAGGTGATGACGAGCGAAAACCTAATAACAGCTCCAGAAGGTACAAGTTTAAAAGGTGCCGAAATAATTCTTCAGAAAAATAAAATCGAAAAACTTTTAATAGTTAAAGATGATATTTTAGTTGGTTTAATTACGTTTAGAGATATTACTAAAGTAACTCAAAAACCAATAGCAAATAAAGATACTTATGGTAGATTACGTGTTGCAGCAGCTATTGGTGTAACAGGTGATGCGGTAGATAGAGCAGCAGCTTTAGTAAATGCAGGAGTAGATGCTATAATTATAGATACAGCACATGGTCACACAAAAGGTGTGGTAAATGTATTAAAAGAAGTAAAAGCAAAGTTTCCAAATTTGGATGTAGTTGTTGGAAATATAGCAACAGCAGAAGCTGCTAAATATTTAGTTGAAGCAGGAGCAGATGCCGTTAAAGTTGGTATTGGACCAGGTTCTATTTGTACAACACGTGTAGTTGCAGGTGTAGGTTTTCCTCAGTTTTCGGCAGTATTAGAAGTTGCAGCAGCTATAAAAGGCTCTGGAGTTCCAGTAATTGCAGATGGAGGAATTAGATACACAGGAGATATACCAAAAGCAATTGCAGCAGGTGCAGATACAGTAATGCTAGGTTCGTTATTAGCTGGGACTAAAGAATCTCCAGGAGAAACTATTATATATGAAGGACGTAAATTTAAGTCGTATCGTGGAATGGGCTCTGTAGAAGCTATGAAACAAGGTAGTAAAGACCGTTATTTCCAAGACGTAGAAGACGATATTAAAAAACTAGTACCAGAAGGTATTGTAGGTCGCGTACCTTATAAAGGTGAGCTAGATGAAAGTATCCACCAATTTATTGGAGGCTTAAGAGCAGGAATGGGATACTGTGGAGCTAAAGATATAGCAACGCTTCAAGAAACTGGAAGGTTTGTGAAAATTACAGCTTCTGGAATTAACGAAAGTCACCCACACGATGTAACCATTACAAAAGAATCTCCTAACTATTCTAGATAGAGTTTTAGGTTTATATACTATTGAAAAAGCACAACTTATGGTTGTGTTTTTTTTTTTTTTTTTTTTGAGATTCTTAAAACTGAAATAATTAGATGTTTTGGATAATTCATAAGCTAAATATAATGTTAAGCTCTTTTTGTTTTATTTATTAAAGATTCTGTCAGTGTTTCTATTAAAAGATCTCTCTGACTATAAATTGCATTCCATTGTTTTACGGTCCATGTTTCTGATTTAGTTAGAAACCAACCACGTGCTATAATATTTCTTAATTCGGAATATTTTTTGGCTCCAATCATTTCATTTTAAGATAATATTTTTTGTCTGATTATATTTTGCTCTGGATTAAAAGATAAAGCCGTTTGTATTTCGCCTATTATAGATTCGGGTATGGTTGATTGTGAGTAAAGTGTATTAACCAATAACAGCAGTGTAATTAATTTAAATTTCATGTCCGTATTAAGATAATAGACAATAATTCAATTACTAAATATTTAACTTTAAGCTAAAATATTTTAACAGTATAATACTTTAAAATATTAATGCTTACTTTGTTTAATAAGGATTTACAAGAGTTTTTTATGTGAAGAGATGAGGTAAGCTAAGAATGTTTAAAATAATGCATTACTCAGTATAAACTTGACCACGATGAGGTTTTAATACATCTCTAACTGGTTTCATTTCATCTTCATTAACAACCATAAATGCAATGGCATGAAAATCGGTAATGGTTTCAAAACCAGTAATGTTTAAACTTAAATTCTCAATAGAAATGTACTCTTTTAAATGAATTTCGTGATGTTGGGCTATTTTTAAACCATCAGGCCCTTTAAAATCCCATATTAATTTTAATTTACGCATGTTCTACAGAAGTGCCTTTTTCGGCAAAGTTTTTAAAATCGTTAAGGTACACCATAGATTGCTTTTTAAAAGACTTGGGTGCTAACAAAGTCATAAAATGCATAAAGAAATTTGTAGGTATAAATTCACTTTTACAAATCCATTTGGTATAGCCTTCTTGAGTTTGGTTAAAATAATTATGTTGTATGTTATGCATCCCTTTTGTATCATAGATTACATGTAATTCGCTAGTAGAAACATTTTCGGTAATGGTTTCAAGAAGCGTCATTTTACGTTTCCCAAAACTATAATTAAGCTTCATTTTAGCTCCAATTCTTCCAGGATCTCCAGAAACATGCTCAACACTCTCTAAGCCACGTTGCCAATGTTTCTTGTTTTCGAGACTATCCAATTTTTTTATAAACAGTTCAAGAGGAACTTCTACAATAATTTGCGAAGTGTATTTCATTTTAATTCAAATTAATGGAGTAAAATTATACAAATTAATAGTAGTAGTTATTAAAATTACGCTAAATGATTTTTTTATTCGTTAAAAGGAAACTAATAGCAGTATCTTGAAGCATTATATTAAACAAACAAGCAATTGTCACTACAATAAACATTCTTTATCTATCGTTTGGTATTGTACTTGTATTATAGGCTAATATTGTTATTTTTGTAGCACTTTAGAATATTTATATATGATTAAGAAACGAGCATGTTAAAAATATTATCATTTATAGAAATGATAAACAATAAACAGTCCCGAAGCTTCGGAAACTATTAAAAACAATTAATAAAAACACATGAAATTTAAACACCTATCATTAATTTTTGCTTTTATTTTCACATCAGTATCCTTAGTACAAGCTCAGGATAAAGAAGTTCTTTTTACAATTGATAAAGCACCAGTTTATGCTTCTGAATTTATTAGAGTTTACAATAAAAATTTAGACTTAGTTAAAGACGAATCTCAAAAAGACATCGATGGCTATTTAAAACTCTTTATTAATTACAAGCTTAAATTACAAGAAGCAAAACGCTTAGAATTAGATAAAAAACCAAGCTATTTACGTGAATTCGAAAGTTATAAAAATCAATTAGCTAAAAATTATTTAACAGATAATAAGGTAACAGATGCCTTAGTTGAAGAAGCCCATAATAGATTAAAAACCGAAGTTAATGCAAGTCACGTTCTAGTAAGAATAGACGAAAATGCAAGTCCAAAAGATACGTTAGCAGCATACAATGAAATTGTAAAACTAAGAGAGCGTGTTATAAACGAAGATTATAAGGTTGTGCAAAAAGATGTGCATAATGGTAAAACTATTTTTGCCGAAGATTTAGGTTATTTTTCAGCATTTAAAATGGTGTATCCTTTCGAGAATGCTGCCTTTAATACTAATGTAGGCGAAGTGTCCCAACCATTTAGAACGCGTTTTGGATATCATGTAGTTATCGTTTTTAATAAACGAGAAGCCAGAGGCGAAGTTTCTGTTGCGCATATAATGATTAAAACAGAAAAGGAAAACGATACCGAAAGTGAAACTAAAATTAACGAAATTTATAAACGTATTCAACAAGGAGAGGCGTTCGATGCTTTAGCAAAACAATTATCTGAAGATAAAAGCACTTCAAGTAAAGGAGGATTATTAAAACCATTCTCTAGCGGAGAAATTAGTGCTCAAGAATTCGAAGATGTAGCATTCAATTTAAAAAATATCGATGATGTTTCTAAACCTTTTAAAACCCAATTTGGGTGGCATATTGTAAAACTTAAGGCTAAAAAAGGAATTCAACCTTTGGCAGAAATGAAGCCACAACTAGAATCTAAAATTAAGCGAGATTCTAGATCTAAAGTTATTAACGACTCTAGAATTAAAGTATTAAAAGCAAAATATACTGTTACAGAAAGTGCTACTGATCTAAGCTATTTTAAAGAGATCCTAAATAAAGACTACTTTAATAATAGATGGAGTTTACCTTCAAGTTTTGATGCAGAAAAAACGTTTATTAAAATTGAAGATAAAACATTAAGTTATAACGATTTTGGTCAGTTTTTAATTAAAAATCAAAAGAGTTACAGTAATAGGACTTCAGCAATATCTGTTATTGTGGATAAGATTTATGAGACTTTTTTAGAAAATGAATTACAAAAATATCAAGAAGATAATTTAATTACAGAAAATAGTGACTACGCTCAAATTGTTGGAGAATATAGAGATGGTTTATTGTTATTTGATTTAATGGAAACCGAAATATGGAACGTTGCCAAAAACGATTCTGTTGCACTCGAAAAATATTATAACTCACATAAAAGTAGTTATTTTTTTTCAGAACGTGTAGATGTAGTAGTGGCTTCTTCGGCTAAAAAAAGCATTATAAAAAAGATAGCAAAATTAATGAAGAAAGGTGCAGATATTGAAGCTATTAAAAACTTAATCAATACTAAAGACCAGGTTAACGTTAGTTTTTCTTCAGGAGAAATGGATGGAAAGCATCAAGCATTACCAGAGCAATTCAGCTTTAAAAAAGGAGTATCTAAAGTTTATAAGCATAATGATGGCTATATTGTAGCCAATGTAAAGAGTGTTTTGTCTAAAACGCCAAAAACGTTTAAGGAGGCTAAAGGCAGAGTCACTAGTGATTACCAGTCTTTTAAAGAAGAAAATTGGCTTAAAGAATTAGCATTTAAATACACAATAAAAGTTAATCAAGACGTTTTAAGTACTATAAAACAAACTCTAAAAAAATAATATGTTAAAGCGAATTGTATTGTATGTAATTATTGCTTTGGCTTTTGCTTCATGCGAATATTTTAAGCAAGCCGAAAGTCAAGATGCAATTGCTAGAGTTAATGAAACCTATTTATATAAACAAGATATAAAAAACGCGCTCCCCGAGAATTACACAAAGCAAGATAGCACTGTTATAGTAAACAATTTTATTAATAATTGGGCAACTGAACAATTGTTGGTTCAAGGTGCTACTTTAAATTTAGACGAAAACACCCAAAACGAATTTAACGGTTTAATAGACCAATACAGAAACGATTTATACAGTAAAGCCTATTTAGAAGCTTTAGTTTATAAAAATTTGGATACTGCAGTCTCTACTATAGAAGCCACAAAATACTACGAAGAAAACAAGCAAGCTTTTAAACTTAATGAAAACCTTATAAAATTCAGATATATTAATATAGAAGAGAATAGACTAGATTTTAGTGACGTCAAGAAGAAATTTAAACGTTTTAATACTAAAGATAAACGCGAGTTAGATTCTATAGCAATTCAATTTAAGTCCTATTCATTAAACGATTCGGTTTGGATAAGATTAGATCAAGTTATTACTAAAATACCGACAGTTACTACAGATAATAAAAATGAACTGTTAAAAAAATCTAATTTTATACAAAGCAAAGATTCATTAGGACTATATTTGATGCAAATTAACGATGTCCTACTTAGAAATGCCGAAGCACCTTTAGAATATGTGCGACCAACAATTAAGCAAATAGTAGTAAACAAACGTAAGTTAGAACTAGTAAGACAACTGGAAAAGGATATTACAAAAGATGCAATTAAAAACAAACAATTTGAAATTTACAATTAATTTGAAACACATAATAGCAGTTTGCTTAACACTTTTTGTAGCTAATGGAATGTTAGCTCAGGAAATTATTGACGAAACACCTATAGTAGAAAAGGTAGAAGACAGTATTAAACCAACAACTAACATTAAAGTAGATGGCGTATCTGCTGTGGTTGGAGACTATATTATTTTAGAATCTGATATCGATAAAACATATTTACAATTAAAAGCGCAAGGTGGAGATCCTTCTGCAATTTCTAGATGTCAATTATTTGGAAAACTTTTAGAAGATAAATTATATGCGCATCATGCAATACAAGATAGTATTGTTATTAATGATGCCGAAATACGCTCTTATGTTAATCAACAATTAGAACAAATTAAGCAACAAGTTGGTGGCGAAATGCAACAAGTTCTTGATTTTTATAAGAAAGCGGACGAACAGAGTTTAAGAGACGAGATGTTCGAAATTAATAAAGCACAGAAATTAGGAGCAGAAATGCAACGTAAAATTATTGACGAGATTGAGGTGACTCCAGAAGAAGTACGTCAGTTTTTTAATAAAATACCTAAAGAGCAACGTCCTACATTTGGAACAGAGCTTAAAGTAGCACAAATAGTACTTAAGCCAGAACCAACACAAGCTGAGATAGATAATGTAATTGTTAAGCTTAAAGCTATAAAAAGAGACGTAGAAGAAAACGGAGCAAATTTTAGATCTAAAGCTTTATTTAATTCAGACGATCCAGGTTCTAAGAAAAATGGAGGAGCATTACCACCAATGAATAGGTCTAGACCTAAAATGGTAAAAGAGTTTAGAGAGGTTGCTTTTTCTTTACAAGAAGGTGAGATTTCAGAACCTTTTAAAACACAATATGGTTACCATATTATATTACTAGAGAAAATTAGAGGTCAAGAATACGATGTTAGACACATATTAATGATTCCTGAGGTAGCAGAAAGTTCTGTAAAAGATGCAAAAGATAAAATTGAAGAAACTAAGAAAAATATTGAAGAAGGTAACATTACTTTTGCAGATGCAGCAAGAGAAGTTAGTGACGAAGTAGAAACTAAGTTTCAAGGCGGTCAATTAATTAATCCTGCAACACAAGATTATAATTTTGAATTAACTAAAATGGATACAGAAATCTATGTAAAAATTCAAGATTTACCAAACAATACAGTTTCAGACGTTATTGTAGATAGAGATGAAATTGGAAATGTACAATTCAAGATTCTTACAGTTACAGATAGAATAGATGAACATGAAGCAAATTATTCTCGAGATTATCTTAAAATTAAAGAATTAGCACTTAACGAAAAACGTTTGGACGCTATTGGTAAATGGCAAGAAGAAAAAATACAAGACACTTACATTAAAATAAGTGGTGATTATAGAGATTGCGATTTTACTAACAATTGGCTTAAAAAATAATCTAGAAGAAAAAGAATGTCAGACGTAGCAGCTATCAACCAATTAGTAATTAAGTATAACGCATTAAGACAAGAGATTGCAAAAGTAATTGTAGGTCAAGACGATGTTGTTAATCAAATATTAATTTCCATTTTTTCTGGAGGACATGCCTTATTAATTGGTGTTCCTGGTTTAGCAAAAACGTTAATGGTAAATACCATTGCACAAACTTTAGGATTAGATTTTAAACGTATTCAGTTTACGCCAGATTTAATGCCTAGTGATATTCTTGGAAGTGAAATTCTAGACGAAAGCCGAAACTTTAAATTTATAAAAGGTCCAATATTCGCTAATATTATTTTAGCAGATGAAATAAACCGTACACCTCCTAAAACGCAAGCTGCTTTACTTGAAGCTATGCAAGAAAGATCTGTAACAGTTGCAGGGCATAATTACAAATTAGATTTACCATACTTTGTATTAGCAACACAGAATCCAATTGAGCAAGAAGGAACCTATCCTTTACCAGAAGCACAATTAGACCGTTTTATGTTTGCTATTAATTTAGATTACCCAACTTTCGATGAAGAGGTACAAGTAGTAAAAGCAACAACAAGCGATGCCAAACCAACTGTAAATGCATTATTTAATGCACAAGAAATTATAGATTTTCAGCAATTAATTCGCAGAATTCCTGTAGCAGATAATGTTATAGAATATGCTGTAAAAATGGTCGCTAAAACCAGACCAAACAAAGATACAGCTGCAGACTTAGTAAAGCAGTATATAGATTGGGGAGCAGGACCAAGAGCATCTCAAAACTTAATTTTAGCAGCAAAAACGCACGCTGCAATTAATGGTAAGTTTTCTCCAGATATTGAAAACGTACAAGCAGTAGCTACAAGTATTTTGCGTCATAGGATTATTAAAAATTATAAAGCTGAAGCTGAAGGTGTAAGTGAAGAGCAGATTATTCAAAGTCTGTTTTAAATGAAAGCTAAACAGTTTGTTCTCCCATTAGTTATCTTCATATTGGGAATCATCCTTACTATTATAGGTGCTTTATTCAAAATTCAGCATTGGCCATATGCACCGCAAATTCTAACATTAGGAACAATTGTAGAAGTTATTGGTTTACTCCTTTTAATAGTTGTGTTAATCAAGTATTTTTTTAAGAAATAGTCAATAACTATTCATTAATAGTAAAATATTATTTTGCAAATAGACTCCTTGTAGATAAACTAAATAGCATTTCTTATTAATATGGTATTTTTTAAACATTCAAATTACCATTTTAATAAAAAATAGCACCATTAAATTAATAATATTGAATTATTCGCAAACGTTTTCGTATTGCGTTACAAATTTTTAAATTCTTCAATATTTCGTACTTTTGAATTCCAATTTTAATCAAATATTTAATGTTATTTAAACATTAAATATATTTAGAATATGGAAAACATTAAAGCTTACTAACACAGCCTTAAAAGCTGCATAAAAACAGAACTAATTCTATTATATGAACATTTATAACGATTACCTTAAGCAGATCGAGAACCGAAAAGAGCAAGGGCTTCGCCCTCAACCAATTGATGGTGCTGAATTACTTAGCCAAATCATTGATCAAATTAAAGATTTAGATAACGAGCATAGAGAAGGTTCTCTTAACTTTTTTATCTATAACGTTTTACCTGGTACCACTAGTGCTGCTGGTGTTAAAGCAAAATTTTTAAAAGAGATTATTTTAGGGGAATCTGTAGTAAAAGAGATAACACCTACTTTTGCTCTCGAGCAATTATCACACATGAAAGGTGGACCTTCTGTAAAGGTATTGTTAGATATAGCTTTAGGTAATGATGCTGATTTAGCAAAACAGTCTGCTGAAATTTTAAAAACACAAGTTTTTCTTTACGAAGCAGATACAGATCGTTTAGAAGATGCTTTTAAAAATGGAAGTAAAATAGCAAAAGGTATTATTGAAAGCTACGCTAAAGCTGAGTTTTTTACTAAGCTTCCAGAAATAGACGAAACAATAGATGTAGTTACTTATGTTGCTGGTGTTGGTGATATTTCAACAGATTTATTATCTCCTGGAGGAGATGCGCATTCAAGATCAGATCGTGAATTACATGGTCAATGTATGTTTGAGCATAATAAAGACATGCAAAATGAATTACTAGCTTTAAAAGAACAACATCCTGATAAGCGTGTAATGCTAATTGCAGAAAAAGGAACAATGGGAGTTGGTTCTTCTAGAATGTCTGGTGTAAACAATGTGGCTTTATGGACAGGTGTTCCTTTTAGTCAATATGTACCATTTATTAATTTTGCTCCAGTAATTGCAGGTACTAATGGTATTGCTCCAATTTTCTTAACAACAGTAGGTGTAACAGGTGGTATAGGTTTAGATCTTAAAAACTGGGTACAACAAAAAGATGCAGAAGGAAATACTGTTAGAGATGAAAATGGTGAGCCAATATTAAAAGAAACGTATTCTGTAGCTACAGGTACAATTCTTACAATTAATACAAAAGAGAAAAAATTATATAACGGAGATAAAGAACTTAAAGATATTTCTGCAGCATTTACACCACAAAAAATGGAGTTTATGAAAGCAGGAGGTTCTTATGCTGTTGTTTTTGGTAAAAAATTACAAACATTTGCAGCAAAAACTTTAGGAATTGAAGCTCCTCAAGTATATGCTACTGCAAAAGAAGTGTCTATTGAAGGACAAGGATTAACAGCAGTTGAGAAAATATTCAATAAAAATGCAGTAGGAACTTCAGGAGCAACTTTACATGCTGGTTCTTACGTTCGTGCTGAAGTAAATATTGTGGGTTCTCAAGATACTACAGGATTAATGACGTCTCAAGAATTAGAGATGATGGCTGCTACAGTTATTTCTCCAATAGTTGATGGTGCATACCAATCTGGTTGTCATACAGCTTCTGTTTGGGATGATAAGTCTAAAGCTAATATTCCAAGATTAATGAGCTTCATGAACGACTTTGGTTTAATTACAGGTCGTGATCCAAAAGGAAAGTACTTTCCAATGACAGATGTTATTCATAAAGTATTAAACGATATTACAGTAGGAGATTGGGACATCATTATTGGTGGAGATTCTCATACACGTATGTCTAAAGGTGTTGCTTTTGGAGCAGATTCTGGTACTGTAGCATTAGCATTAGCTACGGGTGAGGCAAGTATGCCAATTCCCGAATCGGTTAAAGTAACTTTTAAAGGAGAAATGAAATCGTATATGGATTTCCGCGATGTTGTTCACGCAACACAATCTCAAATGTTAAAGCAATTTGGTGGTGAAAACGTATTCCAAGGTCGTGTTATTGAAGTACACATTGGAACGCTTACTGCAGATGAAGCTTTTACATTTACAGACTGGACAGCAGAAATGAAAGCAAAAGCATCTATTTGTATTTCTGAAGATGATACGTTAATTGAATCTTTAGAGATTGCAAAAGGTCGTATCCAAATCATGATTGAAAAAGGAATGGATAATGCTAAGCAAGTACTTAAAGGTTTAGTAGACAAAGCAGAAACTAGAATTATAGAGCTTAAAACGGGCATAAAACCATCTTTAAGACCAGATGCTAACGCTAAATATCATGCCGAAGTTATTATTGATTTAGATGAGATAGTAGAGCCAATGATTGCTGATCCAGATGTAAATAACGACGATGTTTCTAAACGTTACACACATGACAACATTAGACCATTATCTTACTACGGAGGAACTAAAAAAGTAGATTTAGGTTTCGTAGGATCTTGTATGGTTCACAAAGGTGATATGAAAATATTAGCTCAAATGTTAAAAAATGTAGAAGCTCAATATGGTAAAGTAGAGTTTAAAGCACCTTTAATTGTTGCACCTCCTACATATAATATTGTTGATGAGTTAAAAGCAGAAGGAGACTGGGAAGTTTTAGTAAGATACTCAGGTTTCGAGTTCGATGACAATGCACCTAAAGGAGAAGCACGTACAGGATACGAAAACATGTTATACTTAGAACGTCCAGGATGTAATTTATGTATGGGTAACCAAGAAAAAGCTGCGCCAGGAGATACTGTAATGGCGACTTCAACACGTTTATTCCAAGGTAGAGTTGTAAAAGATTCTGGAGAGAAAAAAGGTGAATCATTATTATCATCTACTCCAGTTGTAGTTTTATCTACAATTTTAGGTAGAACACCAACTATGGCAGAATATGAAGCTGCTGTTGATGGTATTGTTTTAACGAAGTTTAAACCTTCTACAAAGCAATTAGTGAGATAACATAAAGAATATATATATACTTAAAAGCCTGAATCGAAAGATTCAGGCTTTTTTATTTTAAATAATTATAGCATATAAAAAAACTATTTTAGAATCAATCTATAATATCAATAGTGTTTTTAAAGTCACTCTGTATTTTGTATATTAGGAGAATTAAACAATAAAAAAAAACAGTATGGCATTTGACATAGATATGATTAAGAAAGTTTACAGCCAAATGGCAGAACGCGTAGATGCAGCACGTGAAGTCGTTGGTAAGCCACTAACACTTTCAGAGAAAATTTTATACAATCACCTTTGGGATGGTAAAGCAACTAAAGCTTTTACTAGAGGTAAAGATTATGTGGATTTTGCTCCAGATCGTATTGCTTTACAAGATGCAACAGCTCAAATGGCTTTATTGCAATTTATGCAAGCAGGTAAAAGTAAAGTTGCAGTGCCAACAACTACGCATTGCGATCACTTAATTCAAGCTAAAGATGGTGCTTCTACCGATTTAAAAAACGCTAATAATACATCTAGTGAAGTTTTTAATTTCTTAGAATCGGTATCTAATAAATATGGTTTAGGTTTCTGGAAGCCAGGAGCAGGAATTATTCACCAAGTAGTATTAGAAAATTATGCATTTCCAGGAGGAATGATGATTGGTACAGATTCTCATACAGTAAACGCTGGTGGATTAGGAATGGTTGCTATTGGAGTTGGTGGAGCAGATGCTGTAGATGTTATGGCTGGAATGGCTTGGGAACTTAAATTCCCTAAATTAATAGGTGTTAAATTAACAGGTAAATTATCAGGTTGGACAGCACCAAAAGATGTTATATTAAAAGTAGCAGGAATTGTCTCGGCAAAAGGAGGAACAGGAGCAATAGTTGAGTACTTTGGAGAAGGAGCAACCTCTATGTCTTGTACAGGAAAAGGTACTATTTGTAATATGGGAGCCGAAATTGGAGCAACAACTTCAACTTTTGGTTACGATGATTCTATGGAACGTTATTTACGTGCTACAGATAGAGCAGATGTTGCAGACGAAGCAAATAAAATTAGACCATATTTAACTGCTGATGCAGAAGTTTATGCTAATCCAGAGCAATATTTTGATGAAGTTATTGAAATTAATTTATCTGAATTAGGACCATTGTTAAACGGACCTTTTACACCAGATTTATCTACACCAATTGGTAGAGATATGTCAGCTAAAGCAAAAGAAAACGATTGGCCTATAGCTGTAGAATGGGGATTAATAGGGTCTTGTACGAACTCTTCTTACGAAGATTTATCTCGTGCATCTTCTATTGCTCAACAGGCTATAGACAAAGGTTTAAAAATGAAATCTGAATTAGGAATTAACCCTGGTTCTGAAAAAGTAAGATACACAGCAGATAGAGATGGTATTTTAGGCATCTTCGAAAAACTAGATGCTAAAATATTTACAAACGCTTGTGGACCATGTATTGGACAATGGGCAAGATATAGCGATCCTAAAAATGCACCAAAAAATAGTATTGTACATTCTTTTAATAGAAACTTTGCTAAGCGTGCAGATGGAAACCCAAATACACATGCCTTTGTTGCATCACCAGAAATAACTGCTGCAATAGCAATTGCTGGTCGTTTAGATTTTAATCCGTTAACAGATAGTTTAATTAACGAAAACGGAGAAGAAGTAATGTTCGATGAGCCAACAGGATGGGAATTACCACCTAAAGGTTTCGAAGTTAAAGACAACGGTTACTTAGCACCTCAAGCAGATGGAAGTGGAGTAGAAGTTAAAGTGAGTTCAACGTCTGAACGCTTACAATTATTAACACCTTTTACACCAATTGGAAGTGAAATTAAAGGAGCTAAATTATTAATAAAAGCATTTGGAAAATGTACAACAGACCATATTTCTATGGCTGGACCTTGGTTACGTTTCCGTGGACACTTAGATAATATTTCTAATAATTGTTTAATAGGTGCAGTTAACGCATTTGGTAAGAAAACCAACTTTGTTAAAAATCAATTAACAGGAGAATTTGGTGGAGTGCCAGATACGGCAAGAGCTTATAAAGCTGCTGCAGTTCATACAATTGTAGTAGGGGATCATAACTATGGTGAAGGATCTTCTAGAGAGCATGCAGCAATGGAGCCAAGACACTTAGGTGTTGTTGCTGTTATTGTAAAATCTTTTGCACGTATTCACGAAACAAACTTGAAAAAACAAGGGATGTTAGGTTTAACATTTGCTACAGAAAGTGATTACGATTTAATACAGGAGGATGATACATTCAACTTTGTTGATATGGCAGATTTTGCACCAGGAAAACAATTAACACTAGAAGCTGTTCATGCAGATGGAAGTAAAGATGTTATTATGCTTAATCATACGTATAATCAATCTCAAATAGATTGGTATAACGAAGGTTCTGCATTAAATTTAATAAAAAAGGAGAACGTTTAATTAACCTCTCTTTTTAAAATTTTAAAACTCCTAATATTTATTAGGAGTTTTTTTATACTATTTCTGTAAGTAATATTAAAAGATTACGACAAGTAACTATTAGTAGTTAACAAACAATAATATGAATTCACTTTGGTTTTTCGAAGACACCAATCTTTTTAAAGTGCTGTGTCCTCACAAGTTTAAAGCATACAAGAAAGAGCACGATTTTGATGCCTACAAAAAGAAGGATTACATTTATTTTACAGAAGATTCTGCGAACAAAGTTTATCTTATAGAAAAAGGAAAAGTTAAAGTCGGCTATTATAGTGAAGATGGACAAGAAGTAGTAAAAGCTATTTTATCTAAAGGGCAGTTATTTGGTGAAAAAGCAATTCTAGGAGAATTAAAGCGAGATGAGTTTGCACAATCTATAGACAATAGTACTTCTATTTGTCCTATAAGTGTAGATACTATGCATGAGCTTATGAGAGATAATCAAACCTTTAGTTTTAAAGTGTATAAATTTATTGGATTTAAGTTTAAAAAATTAGAAAGACGTCTTCAGCTTTTAATGTTTAAAGACACTAAAACAAGATTATTAGATTTTTTAGATGAATTGTGTACAGAATATGGATACGATTGCCCGAAAACAGGAGATCATGTTATTAAACATCCTTATACTCAAAAAGATATAGCTTCATTAATAGGAACTTCAAGACCTACTTTAAATATTTTAATTAATGAATTGAAAGAAGAAAAGGTTTTAGATTTTAATAGAAATGAAATTAGAATGTTTAAAACATCAGCATGATTTAAAGGATGTTTTTTTAAAGTTAGAAATACAAATTACAACCATAGCATCTGCTATGGTTTTTTTTATAAAAGAAGAACCCATACTCTTTTTATAGGTTTTTTTAAAAAAATGAGCATATGTTAGCTAGCTAACATTTAATAAGAATTTACTCATCTAATTTTGTAATAACAAATACAAACTTTAAAAAAAAACAAAACAATGATTAGAAAAATGATTTTAGGAGCCTTGGTATTAGGATTTTTTGCCACCTCTTGTAGTAACGACGACGATGCAGTAGTAGCAGCATCAACAACTTCTGGTTTAACAGTTAACCTTGAAGGATTGGAAGCACTTGGAGATGATTTCGTGTATGAAGGTTGGGTAATAGTAGATGGAAATCCAGTATCGACAGGTACATTTAGTTCTGTAACTTTTCCACAAACATTTCAAGTAAATACAGCACAATTAAATGCAGCAACTACGTTTGTTCTTTCAATTGAACCAGCAGTAGATTCAGATCCATTACCAGCTACAACAAAAATATTAGCAGGAGATTTTTCAGGAAACTCTGCTGCAGTAAACTCTAATTTAGTAGCAGATTTTTCTCTAGTAGCAGGAACTTACATTTTAGCAACACCAACAGATATGGACGATACTAATGAGTCTAGTGGTGTTTGGTTTTTAGACAATTCATCAGGTAGTGCAGCTATTGGTTTAACATTGCCAACATTATCTAGTGGATGGAAATATGAAGGTTGGGCAGTAATAGAAGGAACCCCAGTAAGTACAGGTACATTTATAGATGCATCAATGGCAGATAATAATGCAGGAACATCACCATTTAAAGGAGATGCAGGAAATGGCCCTGGTTATCCAGGAGAAGATTACTTACAAAATGCACCAACTGGAATAACATTTCCAACAGATTTAAAAGGCGCAACAATTGTAATTTCTGTAGAGCCAAGTCCAGATAATAATGCAGCACCATTTACATTAAAACCATTAGCGCATATGGTGCCAAGTGATGCTATGGATCATACAGCAATAACTATGGGTACAGGTCCAGTAACTTCTTTGTCAGGATCAGTAACAAGATAATTATAGATAAAACCACAGAATACTATTAATTGCCGAAACAGTATATAAGGTACTATAGTATAGTTTGTTTTTATTAGATTTGAAGCGTTAACTCAAAAGGTTAGCGCTTCATTGTTTTATAGTAGTTACAAATAGAATTTAATATTGGTATATATTATGGCTAAAAGAAAAATTTCAACTAAAAATATAATTTTTATAATAATTATTGCTTTGTTAATTATTCCGCAAACACGTCAGCAAATTCAAATAGCTTTACATATTGTAATTGCAAAATCGAGCCCTAGTGTTGAAAAAGAAGATGCTTTAGAAAAGGTAAGTAGTTATAATTGGCAGTTACAGGACTTAGAAGGGAATAGCTTCCAATTAGATCAAGCAAAGGGAAAAGTAACATTGGTGAATATTTGGGCAACCTGGTGTCCTCCTTGTATTGCAGAAATGCCTTCACTTCAAGATTTATATAATGATTATAGCGATAAAATTGAATTTGTTTTAGTCTCTAATGAAAAACAAGAAGTAATAAAGACTTTCTTGAAAAAGAAGAACTATAATTTAAAAATCTACTCACCTTTAACTGAGGCTCCCGAAACATTTAATGTAAGCAGTATTCCAAGAACTTTTCTATTAGATAGAGAAGGTAATATTATTATTGACGAATCTGGCGCTGCAAATTGGAATAGCGAAACTGTTAGAAATACTATAGATGAATTGATAAAACTATAATGTTTTAAAAAAGGCCTTTATAAATGCTAAAGAAAATAAAGATTTCATAACTTTTAATTCTTCTAATAATGAAGAGTCTTCGTCTAAAAACCGAAACATAGTTTCAATAGTGTTTTTAGCATAAAATTGCTCGAAAATCCATTCTCCTTTTTTGTTTTCGTCTAGTAAAACTTTTAGAAACACCTTATCGTAAAACTCGTATTTTTGTTTAAATAGCCCTTTTGATGGCTGTTTGTATAGTTTTAAATTTTCTACAATTGATGCCACTTTTTTTTCTGTGTGTTTAAACGAATAGCCAGTAGAACCTTTAACCCAACCACCAGCTGTACCAATTTTTGTAATATTTTTAGTTGAATAATTTTCGAAAGGAAAATTCGTCATTGGGATGTTTCCGCTTTCTGTTTCTATTATTTTATAACTTTCAATTTTTAAAATATCTTGAATGTATTTTTTAATGTAAACATCGTAGGTTTCTTCATCTACCAAATTTGCAGTAAAATACGTAAACTCTACTAGTGCTTTAGTTTCAGAGAAAGGCAAAACGTAAGTAAATGTAGTTTGTTCTCCATCTTTAAGTCTATAATCCATCATTGTAAATTGAGCTGGATTAAAAACGGGAGTTTCAGTTTCAATAATCCAACCTTTAAAATGCTGAATAATTTTAGTATAATTGTTTAATTCTGAAAAATAAACGTCAGTAATTCTACTATCAAAAACATGATGAGCAGAGTAGGAGTTAGATGCTGTTTTTACTACTGGTTTTGCTAAATCTTCAACTAAAACAACTTCATCTATAATAAAATGAATATTAGATTTTTCTATAAGTCTTCGTTTGGCTTCAGTATAAAAATCTAAAGCATATATGGCTTTATAAGTATAGGGACTAAGGTTTAATGAAAGTTGTTTCTCAGAAGAATAAAACAAAGCTGTATTCCAAGATTTTTTAACAATATTATCCCATTTCCCTTTGCCTTTTTCCCAAAAACTCCAGGTTTTATCGTTTATGCTTTTTTTAGATTTATCTATTAAAGCAATTTGTTTTCCATCGAAAAAAGAATCTTCAGCAAGTGATAATGCTAATTGTAAACCAGCAAGACCATTGCCAATAATAATGTAATCGAAAGATTTGCTACTTAGCATATTCTGTTTTAACGCTTAAAATATTTAAATGGCACGAATAGCATTCCAAAACATTCTCCATCACCTTTCCCTAAATGTTTATGATGCATTTTATGAGCACGTCTTAAACCTTTAGCATACCAATTATTAGAGTTTCTCAAAAGCTTAAAACGTTGATGAATAAAAATATCATGTACAATAAAATAAGAAGCACCATAAGCCATTATAGCTAAGGCTATTGGTAGACAATACCAAATACCTTCGTAACTCCAAAGGTAAAAGCAGGTCATGCTTACTATAGCATAGAAAATAAAAAAAGTATCGTTACGCTCGAACCAACTATCATGTTCTTTATGGTGGTGATCTTTATGTAATGACCATAAAAAACCATGCATTATGTATTTATGGGTAAACCACGCCATAAATTCCATGGCACTAAATGTTACTAAAAAAACGAGGATCCAGAATAAAGTTTGCATTACAATAAATTTAGTTGATATTTTACGTAACTCCTAGTTAATAGCTCTACTTTTTTATAATTTGGAACTCTTATTCGTGTATTTTTAATTTCTAAAGCAGGTGTCTTTTTTAATTTTTTTAATAGTTGATTGTAATAACGATAAGCCATAAAAACACCAAATTTTGCTTCTATAGGCAGTAGTTTTACACCTTCAAGACCTTTTGCGAAATCACTTTCAATATCTTTTATAATTAATTGCTTAGCACTTTCGTCAAGATTATTTAAATCTGTATTAGGAAAATAAGAGCGTTCTAAAACATCAAAATCTGCTTTTAAATCTCTTAAAAAATTTACTTTCTGAAAAGCAGAGCCTAACGACATGGCTGATGCTTTTAATTCGTTGTATTTAGTATCATCTCCTTTAACAAAGACTTTTAAACACATAAGACCAACAACATCTGCAGAACCATATATATAATCATTGTATTCGTTTTCTGTTAAATAAGTAGTCTTAGAAAGGTCAAGTTTCATACTTCTCATAAAAGAATCTACCATATGCTTCTCAATGCTGTATTTATGGTATGTGTGCTGGAAAGCATTAAGAATTGGGTTTAAGCTTATTTTGTTTGCCAAAGAGTCTTCTAAATCTGCTTCAAATTTTATAAATAGTGTTTCCTTGTCGTAATCGTGAAACGAATCTACAATCTCATCTGCAAACCTAACAAAACCGTAAATATTATAAATATCTTGTCTAATCGAAGTCGCAAGCATTTTCGTAGCCATAGAAAATGACGTGCTGTAAGATTGGGTAACAATCTTACTACAACTATTAGAAACCGTATCGAATAATGCTTTCATAAATTAAATATGGTGTTTTTTTATTAATCCTGCAACCAGTTTTCCTGAGATAAGAGCTGGAGGAACTCCTGGACCAGGAACCGTTAATTGTCCAGTAAAATATAAATTATCTACTTTATTACTCTTTAAATTAGGTCTTAAAAAAGCAGTTTGCATTAAGGTATTTGCCATTCCGTATGCATTTCCTTTATAAGAGTTATAGTCTTCTATAAAATCGTTTACACAATAAGACTCTTTAAAGATAATCGATTCTCTAACATCTTGAGAAGTTAATTTTTCAAATCTTTTTAAAATTTTCTCAAAATATAGCGTTCTTAATGCTTCTGTATCTTCAATTCCTGGAGCTAATGGGATTAAAAATATTCCCGCTTCTTTTCCTTTTGGAGCAGAACTTTCGTCTGTAATACTTGGGAAACTAGCATAGAACAAAGGGTTTTCTGGCCATTTCGGATTGTCGTAAATATCTTGGGCGTGAACATCAAAATCCACATCAAAAAATAAAGTATGATGATTAACGTTTTTTAGTTTTTTGTCAAAACCAACATAAAATAATAACGATGATGGAGCGAATGTTTTTTTGCTCCAATATTTTTCAGAATACTGTCTGTACTCATTATCAAGCAAAGTCTCACTATGGTGGTAATCTGCACCACTTAAAATAACATCTGCTGTATGTGTTTCTCCGTTCGAAATAATACCAGTTGCTTTTCCATTATCTACGATAATTTTATCAATTGGGCTTTCTGTTTTAATAACAACTCCAAGAGATTTCGCTAAAGCTTCCATTGCGAGTACTACTTGGTACATTCCTTTTTTAGGATGAAATGTCCCGATACCAAAATCGGCATAATTCATAAAACTATAAAAAGAAGGAGTTCTACTTGGTTTAGCTCCCAAAAACAATACGGGAAACTCTAATATTTGAGCTAAACGTTCATTTTTAAATTCCTTTCTAACATCACGTTTTATAGTGCTTAAAAACTGACTTATTTTTTTTATAGTTACAGGAGTAACTAACTCTAATGGAGAAACACCAGGTCTATATACTAAGTCTTTTATAGCAACATCGTAATTGTTTTGAGCATTATCAATAAATTTCTTTAGCTTTTTTGCGCTTCCTGCTTCTTCTTTTTCAAATGCTGAATATATTTTTTCTATTGTATCTTCAATAGTGATGTAGTCGTCTTTTCCAAAGTAGACACTATAAGCTGGATTAAGTTTTTCTAATGTGTAGAAATCTGAAGGTTTTGTATTGAAATCAGAAAAGAAACGCTCGAAAACATCTGGCATCCAATACCATGTTGGCCCAATATCAAAGGTGAAACCTTCTTTTTTTAATTGTCTTGCACGACCTCCAATAGAGGAGTTCTTTTCAAAAATAGTTACTTCGTTACCTGACTGTGCTAAGTAGCACGCAGCAGATAATGATGAGAAACCAGAACCTAATATGTGTATAGTTTTTTTCATTTGTTCAACAAATATAATAAATAATTAAACAAAATTGTTTTTTATCTATATTGAGTTTAGTAAATTTTCTATTGAGTTAAATTTATATGTGCCTTTTGGAAGTTTTTCTTCACTAATAGTATTAGTTTTATAACCTAATATACAAAGATTTGCTACTCCATTATTTGTGATTTTTTTATTAAAATTACTTATGTAAGAATACATATCCTTATTATCAGGTTTAACCGTAAAGTAAGTTATAAACGTAATATCTTTAAAAAGGGTTTTAAAACTGCTTAAATTATCTAAAGGAACACTTTCTCCAAGATAAATAGTTTTGTAACCTCTACTTCTTAGTTCATAATTTACAAATAATAAACCAATATCATGAATTTCATTTTCAGGTAAGAATAAAACGAACGTTTTGGTTTCGTTCTCAGGAGCTGAGTTTGCTAGTCTTTCTATATTAATTAATACTTTTTGTTTTATTAATGTAGAAATGAAATTTTCATGAGCAGGTATTATTGTATTCGTTTGCCACAATAAACCAATGTCATTAAATAGTGGTAAGAAAATAGAATGAAAAATATCTTTAAACGATCTCTTTTCTATTTGCTTATTATAAGTATTATTAAATAAGACTTGGTCAAAATTTAACATCGAAATCTTTAATGCATTTATTGCATCATCTTCACTTTTTTCTAATAAAGCAATTTCTTTAACTTTTTCGGTAATGTCTTGCTCGTTTAACCTTGCTATTTTTGATATTTTTATACCATTATTATTTAGGTAAGTAATATTTAAAAGCTTCTGTAAACTTTCAAGATTATAGTTTCTAATATTGGTATCAGATCTATTGGGTTCAAGTAGCATATATCTTTTTTCCCAAATTCTTATAGTATGAGCCTTGACACCCGAAAGGTTTTCAAGATCTTTAATGCTAAAGTTTGTTTTAATATTGTTCATAGTATTGCTAAAATAGTTAAACAAAACAAAACAATAGCGTTTAGTATTAAAATTTTTTAAACTAAATTGAAAAATAAGAAACTGAAGAGTAATGTAAAAAGAAGGATTTAATTGTACGCACGAGAAGATTCGAACTTCCACGATCTTATCGATCACTGACCCCTCAAGCCAACGCGTCTACCAATTCCGCCACGTGCGCATTTAAAATTTAGGATAAAAAAAAGTTAAGCAGGGCTTAACTTTTTTAGTGACCGGGCTGGGGCTCGAACCCAGGACCCTCTCCTTAAAAGGGAGATGCTCTACCAACTGAGCTACCAGGTCATTTTGTTGTTCGAATGCAAGTCTTTACTTGTTATAGTAATGTACATAAATATACGTTTGCTATAAAAAAAAATAAAAAAAAAGTTAAGCAGGGCTTAACTTTTTTAGTGACCGGGCTGGGGCTCGAACCCAGGACCCTCTCCTTAAAAGGGAGATGCTCTACCAACTGAGCTACCAGGTCATTCGTTATTCGGGTGCAAATATAGAACCTTTTATTAGTATTCCAAGTGTATTTTAATTTTTTTTTTGTTTTTTTGTCTACTTGAATTCTACTTATTTAATAATCAAATAATAAGACATAAAATGAATATTGTTTTAATTGGATACATGGCATCTGGAAAGTCTAAAATAGGTGTAGAGCTTGCAAAAAAATTGAATTACACCTTCAAAGATTTAGATAATGTTATTGAAAAAGGAGAAAATAAAAGCATAAAAGAGATTTTTGTCGATTCTGGTGAATTGTATTTTAGAAAGAAGGAAAAAGAATATTTAGATTCTTTAATTAAAGAATCTAATAGTACAATAATTTCACTTGGAGGAGGAACACCGTGCTATTACGACACAATGGAAAGTATGTTAACTAATAGTAGTTTAAAAACCGTATACCTAAACGTTAGTACTCCTGTTTTGGTTAGTAGGCTAAATAATGAAAAGTCGAAACGACCATTAATAGCTCATATTAAAACAGATGAGCTATTAACAGAGTTTATTGGGAAGCATCTTTTCGAAAGAGCTTTTTATTATAATAAGTCAGAAGTGAAAATAAATGCTAATGGAAAAGTAGAAGATATAATAGAAGATATTATCCTTCAGTTATTTTAAATTTACTTCAAACTTTTTACCCTCTAAAATAACTTCAACATGTTCATTTAATGATGTAGAAAGAGAAATGCCTTTAAAATCTGCTTTAACAGGATATTTTTTATGATTTCTATTAACCAGTACAGCTGTTTTAAATTTCTTTAATGGTACATCTAAAAAGTGCTTAACTCCGTAAATTAATGTTGTCCCTGAGTTTAAAACATCGTCAATAAGGATTATCGATTTATTTTTATAATCTTCTTCTGGGATTGATGTTTTTATAGCCTCTAATGGGTTTTTCTTATCAATTATTACTTTACATAAAACTGGATTAATAGGAGAGATTCTACTAAGAACAGATTTTAGTTTTTTAGCTAAAATGTAACCATTAGAGTCTATTCCAGCTAAAATGACTTCAGTTTCATTACTATTAGCTTCATAAATTTGATAAGCGATTCTTCTTATTTTATGGGTTATCTCATCGTGAGAAAGAATACAATTTTTTAAAGTAGTCATAATCTTTTGTTTTAATTGAAAGAATAATTATTCTTCTTCATTTTCTTTATAGACGTCATCAATATCTCTTCTGTCCTTTTTAGTCGGCCTTCCTGTACCTTTTTTTCTATAGTAATCTTTTGCGAATTTAAGTAACTCCTGAGATTCAAAGGCAGATTTAGGTGTGGTATCAACCCTATAAATATCAACTAACTTAGCTCCAATACGGTTTGGAGGTATATCTAAAATAGAAACAGTATAGTTAATTTGATTCTTCCGTATTTCAATTTTATCTGTTGGATAAACATCTCTACTTGGTTTTGTAACTTGGCCATTCACCTTTATATGGCCTTTTTTACATGCTGTTGTAGCTATATTTCTAGTCTTGAAATATCTAACACACCATAAATACTTGTCAATTCGCATATAATTTAACTTAATTCTACGTTAATGATATTGTGCAAAGTTATTATATAGTTTATCTTGCACCCAAAAATAAGCAAAAATGAATTTAAGAAAATTTTTAATCCCAACTTTATCGTTGTTTTTTATAGCTTTCTCTTGTAAAGATGATGAGACAGAATTTGAAAGTACTCCACCAAGAGATAGACAAGAGGTTTACGACGAGAATGAGGTAGAAATTCAAACATATCTTGAAACACATTTCTTTAACTATGAAGATTTTGATTTCACCGATAATACCAATCCAGCTAACGACGAGTTTACTTTAGTTTTAGATCTTATTTCTACAGATAACGGTACTCAAGATAGAACACCAATTATCGATTATTTAAATCAAGCAGATGGTGTTTATCCAAGATTGGATATAAAAATAGTAACTGAAAATGATATAGATTATAACCTGTACATTTTAAAAGTTAGAGAAGGAGAAGGAGATAATATAAGTACACTAGATGCTGCTGCTATGACTTATAGTGGAACAATAGTAGACGGTTCTGTGTTCGATAGTCAAGTTAGTATAGAGTCTGGACAGCCTTTTATTCTTACAGGAGTAGGAAGTGTTGGAGGAGTTGTTGCTGGATTTAGAGAAGGAATAGTTGAATTTAAAACATCGACAGGGTATACAGAAAATGGAGATGGATCTGTAGGTTATCAAGGCCATGGAATTGGAGTAATATTTATGCCTTCAGGTTTAGGCTACTTTTCATTACCGCCAACTGCTGATATACCTCAATATTCACCTTTGTTTTTTAATTTAAAAGTGGTTTCAAGAAGTAATACAGATTACGATTCAGATGGAGTACCTTCACATTTAGAGCACCCAGATGGTGATTTTACAGAGGATGATGATGATACAGATGGAGATTCATTTGTGAATTTTATAGATAGTGATGATGATGGAGATGGTGTATTAACTAGTGATGAAGTGCAGCAAAAAGAATATGAAGATGATGGTACAAGCCAATTCATGACTAAAGCAGATGCACAAGCTTATTATACAGCTAATGCCGCTTCAGATGAAATATTTATTAGAATTGAAGCAGAGCTGGATGGAACATATACTTTACACACTTTAATAGTGCCAGCAACAATGGTAAATGGTGTTTCTTTACCTAACTACTTAAATTCTGCGATTACTACCGAATTAGAATAGTTTAATAAATACATAAAAAAAGCCCAATTTAAAATTTAAATTGGGCTTTTTACGTTTTAGAGGTTTTATAATTCAATAGAAAGACTTAATATTAATTGATTTGATCTTGTGTCTAATCTGTCAATATTTACTGTAGAATTGTTTGAAATAATAGTTACTTCATTATCCGTAAAACCACGTTCGTAACGTAAATCTATTCCAATAGAGTCAAAGTTTATTCCAATTCCAAAGTTTAGACCTACTGTAAAATCATTCTCTAGATTGCTAACACGTGCACTGTCAAAATCCGAATCTAAGATATATTGAAACGCAGGACCAGCAAAAACACTTAACGGTCCTAAAACTTTAATACCAACTAAAATAGGAGCATCAATACGTTTTTGCTCAAAATCTCCAGTATCATATTCACTGCCAGTTTTAGTATACATAAGTTCTGGTTTTAAGTACACTTTGTCTCCTATTTTACCAAAAACACCAATGTGATAGCCAATTGCTCGTGTTGGATCATCGAAAGTGTTACTAATAGAATTAAAGTAATCACCATTAGCATTGTAATTTATTCCACCTTTAATTCCAAATCCGCTTCCGTTTTGAGCAATTGCAGATAAAACAATAGCCAGAATAAAGATGGTAGATAAACATACTCTTTTACTTAAATCACTTTTACTAATGAAGTGATTCTGAAGATTTTCAAAATTTCTCATAATTGTCGCTTTTTAATGTGAACTGTAACTTTAAACGAAAATCATGCCAATATATTTTATTATACAATTGACTCTAAGATTGTAATAAATAAAAAAAGGCTAAAAAATTAATTAATTTTTTAGCCTTTTAAGAATGTTTTATTTTAAAGAATACTACTTTCTTTTTACCACTTTTTCACAAGCCTTAATAATAGCATTGGCATTTAAACCATACTTTTCCATTAATTGAGCAGGTGTTCCAGACTCACCAAAAGTATCGTTAGTAGCAACAAATTCTTGAGGTGTTGGTTTGTGTTGAGATAAAACTCTTGCAACACTTTCTCCAAGACCACCTAAATGGTTATGTTCTTCGGCAGTAACAATACATTTTGTTTTACTTACAGAATCTATAATTGCTTTAGCATCTAAAGGTTTAATAGTATGAATATCTATAACTTCGGCAGAAATGCCTTTTTCATTTAAAGATTTTGCAGCCTCTAGTGCTTCCCAAACTAAATGTCCCGTAGCAACAATAGTAACATCTGTACCATCTATTAAATGTAATGCTTTACCGATTTCAAATTTCTGATCAACAGGAGTAAAGTTTGCTACTTTTGGTCTTCCAAATCGTAAATACACAGGACCTTTATGGTCTGCAATTGCTATAGTAGCAGCCTTAGTTTGGTTGTAATCACAGGTGTTAATTACAGTCATTCCAGGTAACATTTTCATTAATCCAATATCTTCAAGAATTTGGTGTGTTGCACCATCTTCTCCTAAAGTTAAACCAGCGTGCGAAGCGCAAATTTTCACGTTTTTATCAGAATAAGCAATACTCTGTCTAATTTGATCATAAACACGACCAGTAGAAAAGTTTGCAAAAGTTCCCGTAAATGGTATTTTGCCACCAATAGTTAAACCGGCTGCAATACACATCATATTTGCTTCTGCAATTCCAATCTGGAAAAAGCGTTCTGGGTTTTCTTCTATAAATTGATCCATTTTAAGGGAGCCAATTAAATCTGCACAAAGTGCAACTACATTTGGGTTTGTTCTTCCTAATTCTGTTAATCCTGCTCCAAATCCTGAGCGTGTATCCTTATTTCCTTGATTTTCGTATGTTTTCATCTTTTGTCTCTTAATTTGAAGGATTAATAATCGCCTAAAGTTTCAGCATTCTGTGCTAAACCAATAGCTAATTGGGCATCGTTAGGTGCTTTTCCATGCCAAGCATGCGTATGCATCATAAAATCTATTCCATTACCCATTACTGTTTTTAATAATACGCAAACAGGTTTTCCTTTTCCAGTTAAAGATTTTGCTTCTGCCATACCTTTTAAAATAGCATCGATATTATTTCCTTCTTCAATTTCTAAAACAGTCCAACCAAAAGCTTCAAATTTACCTTTTATACTACCCATTGGTAATACAGTATCTGTCGAACCATCAATTTGCTGACCATTTAAATCTATTGTAGCAATTATATTATCTACATTTTTTCCTGCAGCATACATAATAGCTTCCCAATTTTGGCCTTCTTGTAATTCGCCATCTCCATGTAAGCTATAAATTAAGTGATTACAACCATTTAGTTTTTTTGCTTGTGCGGCACCAAGAGCAACACTCATACCTTGTCCAAGAGAACCTGAAGCAATACGAATACCTGGTAATCCTTCGTGAGTTGTTGGGTGTCCTTGTAAACGTGTGTTTAATAGTCTAAAAGTATTTAACTCTTCTACTGGAAAATAACCACATCTAGCTAAAACACTATAGTAAACAGGTGAAATATGACCATTAGAAAGGAAAAATAAATCTTCACCAATGCCATCCATGTCAAAACCTTCTTTTCTATCCATTATCTCGTTGTAAAGCGAAACAAAAAATTCTGCGCAGCCTAAAGAACCTCCTGGATGTCCAGAATTCACCTTGTGTACCATTCGTAAAATATCTCTACGAACTTGAGTTGTAATGTCTTCTAATTGTTGTGTGTTTGCCATTATTTTTAGCTTGATTTATAAAGCATCAAAAATAACTTTTTTTATGAAGCTAAACAAAGACAGAGTTAGTGCACTTATTAACGAATTAATACAATTTGCTAACAATTGTAAAGTTTTAGTGTATAATAAAAATTATTTGGGCGTTACCACAAGGGTCGCGCTATCCACTACAAGTCCTCGCACTTCCTACGTCAGGCTGTGGGCTTTCCGCTACTATCACTAACGCGCTTGCCTATAAAGTACAGTTAAACCACGATACTAATTTTATTTTTGTAAGTAATAGAAACTTTTTAGAATTTTATTAAATGTTTAAGAAGCTATGTTATTTTGTTAATTATCTTTACCAGCTGAATATTTCCATAAATTATGACATTCGAATTAAAAGGTAAAGATGCACAAAGTAGTGCAAGAGCAGGAGTATTGACTACAGATCATGGTGTAATAGAAACACCAATTTTTATGCCAGTTGGTACAGTTGCTTCTGTAAAGGGAGTGCACCAACGTGAGCTAAAAAACGATATCAATCCAGATATTATTTTAGGTAATACCTATCATTTATATTTAAGACCTCAAATAGACGTTTTAGAAAAAGCAGGAGGTTTGCATAAATTTATGAATTGGGACCGTAATATTTTAACAGATTCTGGTGGTTACCAAGTCTATTCTTTATCTGCTAATAGAAAAATTAAAGAAGAAGGCGTAAAGTTTAAATCTCATATCGATGGTAGTTACCATACATTTACACCAGAGAGTGTAATGGAAATTCAACGTAGCATTGGAGCAGATATTATTATGGCTTTCGATGAGTGTACACCATATCCTTGCGATTATAATTATGCAAAACGCTCAATGAAGATGACGCATAGATGGTTAGATCGCTGTATTAATCATTTAGAGAAAGTACCATTTAAATACGATTATTCTCAAGCATTTTTTCCAATTGTACAAGGAAGTTGTTATAAAGATTTGCGTGTGCAATCTGCAGAATATATTGCAAATTCTGGAGCAGTAGGTAATGCTATTGGAGGATTATCTGTTGGAGAACCAGCAGAAGAAATGTATGCGATGACAGAAATAGTAACAGCAATACTTCCAGAAGATAAACCACGTTATTTAATGGGAGTTGGTACACCAATTAACATTTTAGAGAACATTGCACTTGGTGTAGATATGTTTGATTGTGTTATGCCAACACGTAACGCAAGAAATGGGATGCTTTTTACAGCACATGGTTCCATAAATATTAAAAATTTAAAATGGAGAGACGATTTTTCTGCTTTAGATGAAATGGCAATTACTTGGGTAGATACAGATTATTCTAAGGCCTATGTAAGACATCTATTTACTGTAAACGAAAGATTAGCAGCCCAAATAGCAACTATTCATAATTTAGGTTTTTACATGTGGTTGGTTCGTGAAGCTAGAAAGCATATCTTGGCAGGAGATTTTAGAACTTGGAAAGATATGATGGTTAAACAAATGGATAAAAGGTTATAAAAATTGAATTTGAACTCGAAATTGAAACTAAAAAATAGAAAAAGTAAATAAGCAACAGTTTCCTTTCCTTTGGAAAGGATTAAGGATAGGAATTGTTAAAAGAGGATGAAAATACTAGATTGGTACATATTAAAGCGCTATTTACTCACATTTTTAATGATGATATTACTGTTTATTCCTATTGGAATAACAGTTCACCTTGCAGAAAAAATAGGAAAAATTTTAGAGAATAATGCGCCATTTGGTGAAGTAATGCTATATCTATTAGATTTTACCGTTTACTTCGCTCACCTATTATTTCCTTTGTTTTTATTCCTTTCGGTAATTTGGTTTACTTCAAAATTAGCAAATAATACAGAGATAGTTGCCTTTTTAAGTTCGGGAGTTTCATTTTCAAGATTTTTAAGACCTTATTTAATAGGTGCCACTATAGTTGGGTTAATTTCTATTGTTTTAGGCTTGTACCTAGCTCCAAATGCTAGTAAAGGGTTTAACGATTTTCAGTATAAATACTTAAAAGGAAGAAAAAGTACTCAAAGTCAAAAACTGTTTAAACAGATTAATGATAACGAAATTATTTACGTTAGTAGTTTTGATGCATCTAGAGCTCAGGCTTTAAACTTTACTCTTGAACATTTTGAAGAAGATAAATTAATCTATAAAATTAATGCAAATAGCATAAGATATATAGAGGAAGATTCTATTTATAGAATGCGTAATTATTTTAAACGTACAATTACAGAAGGAAATGATATTCTAGTTACTGAAAGAAAAAAAGACACTATTTTTAGTTTCGAGTTGGAAGACTTAGTACCAGACGATTATATTGCAGAAACTCTTAATTATATAGATTTAAACCGCTTTATTACACGCGAAGAAAAAAGAGGATCGTCTAATATTGGTCGTTATAAATTAGAATTATATAGAAAATGGAGTTTACCTGTTTCTGTATTTATATTAACAATTATAGCAGTTGCTGTGTCCTCAATTAAAAGAAGAGGTGGAATGGGCGTAAATCTTGCTTTTGGTATTACTATTGCCATGATTTTTGTGTTCTTCGATAAAGTCTTTGGTACTATGGCAGCGCAGTCCGATTTCTCACCATTAATAGCCGTTTGGTTTCCTAACGTAGTTTTTGGTATTTTAGCAGTTATATTATTATACAATGCTAAACGATAAACTTAAAAACTATTTACATTTACATTTTTTAGTCTTTATAGCTGGCTTTACAGCTATTTTAGGAAAACTTATTACTATTGAAGCTGTTTCTTTAGTATGGTTTCGTATGGTAATTGCTACCATATTCATGCTTATTTATATAAAAGTAGCAAAAGTAGATATCTCAATAGATAGAAAAACACTTTTTAAGTTTTCTGTTGGAGGAATTATTATCGCTTTACATTGGATTACATTTTTTGGAGCGATCGATGTTTCTAATATATCAATAGCTTTAGCTATGTTTTCTACAGGAGCATTTTTTGCTTCATTTATAGAGCCCATAGTTTATAAACGTAAAGTTATTTGGTACGAAATTCTCTTCGGAATTATAGTAATTATAGGAATTGCAATCATTTTACAAACAGAAATGAAGCATATTACAGGAATATTATTGGGTATTTTATCTGCCTTTTTTTCATCATTATTTGCAGTATTAAATGGTAAGTTTCTTGAAAAAGATTCAGCTACAAAAATTTCATTTTACGAGTTTATTGCAGGTGTTATTTTTATTTCACTGTTTATACTACTATTTGGAGATGGTTTTTCTGCAGAATACTTCAAATTAAGTCTTGAAGATTTTATATATCTATTAATTTTAGCAACCATTTGTACTGCTTATGCATTTATCGCATCAGTATATGTAATGAAGCAAATTAGCCCATATACAGTAGTGCTTACCTATAATTTAGAACCTATTTATGGTGTTGTTTTGGCACTTATTATATTTCCGTTAACAGAAACCATGTCACCTTCATTTTATTATGGAGCATTAATAATATTGACTACTGTAATATTAAATGGGATAATAAAAAACACAAAAGCCTTTAAAAATAAGAAGACACAAAACCAAAAAATTGTGTAATTTTGTAAACTAACTAAGAAATTATTAATACAATTCTCAATGGAATATTTAGAATTTGAATTACCAATAAAAGAACTAGAAGACCAATTAACTAAATGTCAAGTTATTGGTGCAGAAAGCGATGTAGATGTTACAGAAACTTGTAAACAGATAGAGAAAAAGCTTGTTGCTACTAAAAAGGACATCTACAAGAACTTAACACCATGGCAACGTGTACAAATGTCGCGTCATCCAAACAGACCATATACTTTAGATTACATTAAAGCTTTATGTGGAGACTCTTTTTTAGAGTTACATGGAGATCGTAATTTTAAAGACGATAAAGCCATGATTGGTGGTTTAGGTAAAATTGGAGACCAAAGTTACATGATCATTGGTCAACAAAAAGGGTACAATACCAAAACAAGACAATATAGAAATTTTGGAATGGCAAATCCTGAAGGTTATCGTAAAGCATTACGCTTAATGAAATCTGCAGAAAAATTTGGTATCCCTGTAATTACACTTCTGGATACTCCTGGAGCATATCCTGGATTAGAAGCAGAAGAACGTGGTCAAGGAGAAGCTATTGCTAGAAATATTCTTGAAATGACACGCCTTAAAGTACCAATAATTACTATTGTAATTGGTGAAGGTGCTTCTGGTGGAGCATTAGGTATAGGAGTAGGAGATAAGGTGCTAATGTTAGAAAACACATGGTATTCTGTAATCTCTCCAGAATCTTGTTCTTCAATTTTATGGAGAAGTTGGGAGTATAAAGAACAAGCTGCCGAAGCTTTAAAATTAACTGCTAACGACATGAAAAAAATGAAGATAGTTGATGAAATTATTAAAGAACCTTTAGGAGGAGCTCATAGCAATAGAGAAAAAACCTTTGCAACTGTAAAAATAGCTATAGAAAAATCTTACGATGAGTTTAAAAACTTATCACCAAAAGATTTAGTTGCTCAACGTATGGATAAATATTCTCAAATGGGAGTTTATAAAGGCTAACAGTAATAAATACTTAAAATATTAAAATCTGAAAGTTGACCTTTCAGATTTTTTTATGCTTATTAACAATATTATTGACTTATTAACAGTTCAATTGTTAATGAGGTGTTAAGATTCAACAGTCTTAAAAACCACATTCTCGTAACAATTGTTTTACATTCGCTTAAGATGAAGCAACCACAAAACGTATCTGGATACAAAGTAGATAAAAGTACAATTATCTCTCTTGAAAAAGGGAAAATACCACCGCAAGCTATTGATTTAGAAGAGGTTGTGCTTGGAGCGATGATGATTGATAAAAAAGGTGTCGATGAGGTAATCGATATTTTAAGCCCAGATGCTTTCTATAAAGAAGCGCATCAGCATATTTTTGAAGCCATCTTTATGTTGTTTCAAGAGAGTCAACCAATTGACTTATTAACCGTTTCTACGCAATTAAAAACTAATGCTAAGTTAGATTTATCAGGAGGTGATTTTTACCTTATTTCGCTAACCCAAAAAGTATCATCTTCTGCACATATTGAGTTTCATGCACGTATAATTTTACAAAAATTTATTCAGCGAAGCTTAATTAGAATTTCAAGCGAAATTATAGAAACAGCTTACGATGAAACTCAAGATGTTTTCGATTTATTAGATACTGCTGAATCTAAGTTATATGAAGTAACCCAAGGTAATATTAAAAAATCAAGTGAAACAGCTCAAGATTTAGTAATACAAGCCAAAAAGAAAATTGAAGAAATTTCGAAAAAAGACGGAATGAGTGGTGTTCCTTCTGGTTTCGATAAGCTAGATAAACTAACATCAGGATGGCAACCAAGTGATTTAATTATCGTTGCAGCACGTCCAGGTATGGGGAAAACAGCCTTTACTTTAACAATGGCTAGAAATATAGCTGTAATGCATAATATTCCTGTAGCTTTTTTCTCTTTAGAGATGGCATCTGTACAGTTAATTACAAGACTAATTTCTAGTGAAACAGGTTTGTCATCTGAGAAATTAAGAACAGGAAAATTAGAAAAACATGAGTGGGAACAATTAAATGTTAAGGTAAAAGCACTTGAAAAAGCACCTTTATTTATTGATGACACACCATCACTTTCAATTTTCGATTTACGTGCAAAAGCAAGACGTCTAGCATCTCAGCATGGCATTAAAATGATAATGATTGATTACTTACAGCTTATGACAGCTGCAGGTAGTGGAGGAAACAGAGAGCAAGAAATATCTACTATTTCTAGAAACTTAAAAGCATTAGCAAAAGAATTAGAAGTGCCTGTAATTGCACTATCACAATTATCGCGTGCTGTAGAGACACGTGGAGGAAGTAAAAGACCTTTACTTTCAGATTTACGTGAATCTGGAGCCATCGAGCAAGATGCAGATATTGTATCGTTTATTTACAGACCAGAATATTATAAAATTGATGAATGGGATGACGACGATCAATCTCCAACTGCTGGACAAGGTGAGTTTATTGTTGCTAAACATAGAAATGGTGGGCTAGATAGTATTCGTTTAAAGTTTATTGGAAACTTAGGTAAGTTCGATAATTTAGATGATTTCGATACACCTTTTTCATCTGGGCAAGAATTTCACAGTAAAATGAATGCTGCATCAAACGATGACACTTTTAAAACAGATAATTTTACAGCATCACCAGAAGATGCCTTTGGAGCTCCGGATGATGAGGTGCCATTTTAAAATATTTAAGCTTTAAAAGCTTAATCTACTGTTAAAATCAATAAATAAAAGTTTACATTAAATTATCTTTACATAAACAAGTGTAACAATAATGGATAAAGTCCGTACAACAAACTACTTACTGTTAATTATAGTAATACCAATAATATTTTATTTACTTAAAGTATTGTCGTTTATATTTATTCCGTTGTTTTTCTCAATGTTTATAGCATTGTTGTTTTTACCATTAATGCGTTTTCTAAAACGTAGAGGTGTGCATAAAATAATTAGTATTTGTATAGTATTATTAATAATAATTCTTGGTGTAAAGCTAGGAGTAGAGTTGGTAAAGTTATCGAGTAAGCAAATAATGGAAAGCGATTCTGCTTTCTTTCTAAAAGCACAAACTAAAGTAAATGATTTAGTTTACGATGTAGAATCTGTTTTTGGTACAGATACAATTAAAGATGACAACGCAAAACTATCGCGTTTTTTAAATAAAGATGCTATTTTTAAAAATTTCGGTAACACGCTAAGCGTTATTAGTAAGGCGCTTACAGCCTTGTTAATGACGGTTTTCTTTGTAGTACTTTGGTTAGCTGAATCGATAAATATTGAAAACCTTCTAAACAAAACCATATTAAAGAAAAGACACCAATCTATAAAAACGTTTATTAAAATTGAAAACGATTTAATAAAATTTATTAAAGTAAAAGTACTTGTTAGCTTTCTTACAGGCTTGTTTACAGGTTTAGCATGTTATTTCTTCGATGTTAGCTTTCCTATTTTTTGGGGATTATTTGCATTCTTGATCAATTTTGTACAAATGGTAGGTTCTTTTATTACGGTTATATTACTTTCTGTCTTTGCATTTGTAGAATTAGAAGCGTCCAGTGCATTACTATTTTTTATTATTGCAATTGCAGGAACACAAGTATTATATGGCTCTATATTAGAACCCATATTTATGGGAAAATCTTTTTCTATAAACGTTATAACAGTTCTTGTAGCCTTAATGTTTTGGGGATTTATTTGGGGAGTTCCAGGTTTAATAATGGCCATTCCTGTTACTGTATGCTTAAAAATTATTCTTGAGCAATTTCCTAGTACAAGAGAAGTGGCTAAGCTTATTTCGGCTTAATTAATTTTTACCATTTCTGTAATACCATTTCTAAAAAGGAATAATTTTTGATTATCTTTCAAGAGGATTATTTCAATACTAATCCTTTTTTGAAATAATTAGAAACAAGACAATGAGAAAAATACTATTCATATTAATTTTCCTATTAACAAGCCAAAGTTATGCATCATATATATTGGTGCCAATGGATTCCGAAACACAAGAAAATCACCTAAAAGCATATGGAATTACCTATTGGACGTTAGCAAAAGATATAAAAGTAAAATGGCTATTAAACTATAGAGGTGGTTCTTTTTTATTGCCAGACACAGACGAAATTCGAAAAGAATGTAAAATTAGAGGCGTAAGTTTCGAGGTGTTAAGTAATGATAATGCAGAAAGTATTCTTAAAGACATTAGCAGTCCAAGCAAAAATATGGAAGCTGTAGTTTTAGAAAAAGCACCAAAAATTGCAGTTTACACTCCAAAAGGTAAATTGCCTTGGGATGATGCAGTGACAATGGTATTAACTTATGCCGAAATACCATACGAAACCATTTATGATGAAGACGTATTAAAAGATGAACTTATTCTCTACGATTGGTTACACCTGCATCATGAAGATTTTACAGGACAGTTTGGCAAATTCTATGCACGATACAGGACAGCAGCTTGGTATATAGAAGAAAAACAATTAGCCGAGGCTCTAGCAACAAAATTAGGATATAACAAAGTATCTAACGAAAAAAGAGATGTCGCTCTTAAAATTAGAGACTATGTTGTAGGTGGAGGGTTTATGTTTGCTATGTGCAGTGCCACAGACAGTTTCGATATCGCATTATCTGCCGAAGGTGCCGACATCTGCGAGCCAATGTTCGATGGAGATGCAAGCGATGCCAATTACCAATCCAAAATACAATACCATAAAACCTTCGCTTTTAAAGATTATACATTAGAGCGCAGTCCAATGGTTTATGAGTTTTCTAGTATAGATATGACTTCAAAACGAAAAATCCCTAAACAAACAGATTATTTTACACTAATGGATTTCTCAGCAAAATGGGATCCAATCCCAACCATGTTATGCCAAAACCACACAGCTTTAGTAAAAGGCTTTATGGGACAAACAACCTCTTTTACTAGAGAGCAAATTAAAAGTAACGTGCTTGTAATGGGAGAAAATAGAACCAATGGAGAAGCAAAATACATACATGGTATTAAAGGAAAAGGCTTTTTTACCTTTTATGGAGGTCACGATCCTGAAGATTATACGCATAAAGTTGGTGATCCTAAAACAGAATTAGACCTGCATCCAACGTCTCCAGGTTATAGATTAATACTTAATAATGTGTTATTTCCTGCGGCTAAAAAGAAAAAGCAGAAGACTTAAATTATTTTAGACGTTACCAAAACATGCCTCAAAAGCATGTTTCGGTCAGGCTCTCGGCAGTCGCTTCCAGACAAAAAGTCTGGAGAGCTCCAACAATGCCTCCATCCTTAACGCAATATCCCAAACATAGTTTCTTAATTCAAATTACAGTAATACTTAAATATTAAGCAATGTCAGCAAAAGACGATATTTTAAAAAAAATTCAAATATTAATAACCAACCATTTTAGAACTCCAGAAGAAGCTTTTCGTTTTTTCGATGAGAATGGAGATGGCAAGCTCTCAAAATCTGAAATTAAAAACTTACTTAAAGAAGCAGAAATCAGTGGATTTATTCGTGGGATGGTAAGCTCTAAATTAATAGAAGGTTACGATAAAGATGGAGACCATTCAATAAACTGGGAAGAATTTAAAGCAGCAATAGACGAAATTTCTAATTAAATAAAAGTGAATAATTACATTTTACAATTTTTACGTTTATTAATACAAACAGTTGTTTTCTGGGTAATTGCCTTTAGTATTTTTATATATATAAGGTACTATGCTATAGGTTCCGAAGAAGGAAATATTGCTACAGATTATCATATATCAGATATATTAAGGTTTGGAATTTTATTAGGAACTTTAATTGGATCCATATTTGCCATAGTAGAATTTCTCTTTGATAAGTTCTTATCCAAAAACTTATCTCTTGCCTTAGTTTTGGTCGAAAAAATAATCATCTATTTAATGGGTCTAATTTTATCTTTAAATTATGTGTTTCCATTGGCAGAATACGAGTTGAATTTGGAGTTGACAACAGATAAAGGTTGGTGGAAAACAAGTGAAATATTCTGGATTACAGTTGGCTATTTTTTAATCTGTTCTATTATTTTTTCATTTATAAAAATTGCAAACGAAAAATTTGGTAGAGGAGTTTTCTTTAACTTTCTAATTGGTAAGTATAGAAAGCCAAGAGAGGAGAAGCGTATTTTTATGTTCTTAGATTTACAAGCATCAACAACCATAGCTGAGCAAATTGGGCATTACCACTACAGTGAGTTAATTCAAGATTGCTTCTACGATTTAAATAGAATTGTAACCAAATACGATGCAGAAATATACCAATATGTTGGCGATGAAGCTGTACTTAGTTGGAAATATAAAACAGGAATTAATAACAACAACTGTGTTAATCTATTTTTTCATTTTCAAAACCGTATTCTAAAAAAGCAAAAATACTATATGTCTAAGTACAATCTCGTTCCTGTATTTAAAGCAGGTTTACATGGAGGTAAATTAATAGTAACAGAAGTAGGTACAGTTAAAAAAGAAATTGCGTATCATGGAGATGTTATTAATACTTCGGCAAGAATACAAGGAGAGTGCAATAAATACAACGAGTTGCTATTGTGTTCAAACCTACTAATCGAAGATTTAACATTATCAACTAAATATACTACAGAGTTTATTGGAGATATTGAGTTAAAAGGAAAAGAAGAAAAATTTAAAATCTCAGCGATTAGAATGTTTTAATAGCAGCCTTTTTAGCTTCAATAGTTTGTTTTAATATATATTCAACACCATTTTCATCGTTACTTTTAGTTTCAAAATTAGCTACAGCTTTAACATCTGGGTGCGCATTTTGCATAGCGAAGCTAAACTTAGCCAATTTTAGCATTTCGATATCATTTTTATAATCACCAAACACCATTGTTTCCGCAGTAGTAATATTATAATTTTCTTGAATAAGTGAAATCGCATGGCCTTTATTAGCTTTGTTTTCAGAGATATCAACCCAATGGTTTGCGCTAACTTTTACTTTAAAACGTTTTTCAATGTGTTTCACAAATGGATAAATAAAACGCTCAGAGCTTACTTCATGAAATAAAGCAACCTTATAAATAGGTTCCGTAATCTGTAAAGGATTAGAAACGACATTATATTTCGGGTAGTATTCTTTAAGTAATTCTAATAGCTTTTGCGAATCACTTAAAACATATGCTTTATTTCTAGCACAAAATACAGCGTGTGCATCTTTTATACCAGAAGCTAAATCATATATTTCTTTAAAGTTGTCTCCATCAATAGGGTTAGATAAAAATAATTCTTCATTTTTTATGCCAAGTCCACCATTTTCAGAGACGATAATAATATCATCTTTAATTTTAGAGAGCTTATCTATCATACTATAATACGGTCGTCCACTAGCTGCAACAAATAAAATACCATGTGATTTTATTTGGTTAAATAATTCAAAAAAATCATCACTTACTTCATGCTTAGAATTAAGTAATGTACCATCCATATCTGTGGCAATTAATTTCACTTTAGATAAATCCATACTATTGCGTTTCTTTTAGGTCAAAGGTAATTAGTATTAGTAAAATAAACTTAGCAATAACATTAAGTTAACGTAAATGTTATATACAAAAAAAGTCCGATTCTTTCGAATCGGACTCTCTATCATATAAGTGAAATGATATTATTCAATTGGCAAAATGCCCTTATTTAATTTTGTTCACGATTGCTTCAAAAGCACCTGGGTGATTCATTGCTAAATCGGCTAAAACCTTACGGTTTAATTCGATATTGTTAGCTTTTACTTTTCCCATAAATTGTGAATAAGACATACCGTGTAAACGAGCTCCAGCGTTAATACGCGTGATCCATAATGCACGAAATGTTCTCTTTTTTACTCTACGGTCTCTGTACGAATATTGCATCGCTTTGTCAACCGCATTTTTTGCTACTGTCCAAACGTTTTTACGACGTCCGAAGTAACCTTTTGCTTGTTTAAGCACTTTTTTTCTTCTGGCTCTTTTGGCAACAGAATTTACTGATCTTGGCATAATTTAAATGTGTTTTGTAGCAGGCGGTCAATAATTTGACACTTGTTTTAAATCTGAGTTTGCCTAACTCCAGGGTTTATAAATAATTTGTAACCTATTAAGGTAATGTTACTTTAAACGTAGCATTACTTTAATATTGTTCTCATCGGCTTTATGTACTAAACCATCATGAGTTAATTTAAGCTTACGTTTCTTAGACTTCTTTGTTAAGATGTGACTCTTAAACGCGTGCTTTCTTTTAATTTTACCAGTACCTGTAAGCTTAAAACGCTTTTTAGCACTAGATTTTGTTTTCATTTTAGGCATCTTGTTTCCTAGTTTTTAATTATTTCACTTATAATATCTTTACTGCTGAACTTATTTCAGCATCTCTTCCTTTAATTCTAAATCTTCATTTGCAAGCAAATAAAAGTTTACTTTTTAGGAGCAATAAACATAGTCATTCTTTTTCCTTCCAACCTTGGCATTTGTTCAACTTTACCAAGTTCTTCTAGGTCTTGCGCTAAACGCAATAATAAAATTTGACCTTGCTCTTTAAACACAATAGAACGTCCTTTAAAGAATACAAATGCTTTTAATTTAGCACCTTCCTTTAAAAACTTTTCAGCGTGTTTCCTTTTAAACTGATAATCATGATCATCAGTTTGTGGACCAAAACGAATTTCTTTAATAATAACTTTCGTTGCTTTACTTTTTAAAGCCTTATCACGTTTCTTTTGTTCGTAAAGAAACTTCTTGTAGTCCATAATTTTACACACAGGAGGATCTGCTTTTGGTGAAATCTCCACCAAATCAAATTCTTGTTCTTCAGCCATGGCTAAAGCTTCCTTAGTTGTGTAAATACCAACTTCGATGTTCTCTCCAACTAGACGCACTTTTTCTGCTCTAATTTTTGAGTTTATTCTGTGTTGGTCTTCTTTAATGACTCTTAAAGGGCCTCTCGATCTTTTTCTACGTATTGCTATGACTTTATATTTTTAGTTAAACGTTATATTTAAAATTGTTTCAATGTCTTATTTATTTCTATAGTAACAATCTCTGAGAACTCTTCTACACTTATCGTGCCTAAATCTTCTCCTCCATGTTGTCTTACAGATATCTTGTTTTCATTCTCCTCATTCTCTCCTATGATAATCATATAAGGCGTCTTCTTCATTTCTGCCTCCCTAATTTTCTTACCAATAGTCTCACTTCTATTATCTACAAGTGCGCGAATTTCGTGTTTTTCTAGCAAATTTAAAACTTTTTCACCGTATTTTTCATATTTCTCACTAAGAGTTAATATAGAAACTTGATTTGGCATCAACCAAAGCGGAAAATTCCCACCAGTATGTTCTAATAAAATTGCTATAAAACGTTCCATACTCCCAAAAGGAGCACGGTGTATCATTATAGGTCTATGTAATTCGTTATCACTTCCTTTATAAGTCAATTCAAAACGTTCAGGTAAATTATAATCAACCTGTATTGTACCAAGTTGCCATTTTCTACCTAAAGCATCTTTAACCATAAAGTCTAACTTAGGACCATAAAACGCAGCTTCGCCAGTTTCTATAACATAATTTAAATTTTTATCTTTCGCTGCACTAATAATAGCCTGTTCAGCTTTCTCCCAATTTTCAAGACTACCAATATATTTTTCAGGAGTCTTAGGGTCTCTTAAAGAAACTTGTGCTGTAAAGTTTTCAAATCCTAAAGAACCAAAAACATAAAGAACTAAATCTATAACATTTTTGAACTCTTGATCTAATTGGTTTGGAGTACAAAATATATGTGCATCATCTTGCGTAAAACCACGAACACGAGTTAAACCATGTAATTCACCACTTTGTTCGTATCTATATACAGTACCAAATTCAGCAAATCTTTTAGGTAAATCTTTGTAAGACCATTGCATTGCGTTGTATATTTCACAATGGTGTGGGCAATTCATCGGTTTTAACAAAAATTCTTCATCCTCTTTCGGTGTTTTTATTGCTTGAAAACTATCCTCACCATATTTAGCATAATGGCCAGAAGTAACATAAAGTTCCTTTTGTCCAATATGTGGAGTCATTACCATTTCGTAACCCGCTTTTTTTTGTGCAGCTTTTAAAAAGTTTTCTAAACGCTCGCGTAGAGCAGCACCTTTTGGTAACCATAGAGGTAAACCAGCACCCACTTTTTGCGAAAATGTAAACAATTCTAACTCTTTACCAAGTTTTCTATGGTCACGTTTTTTAGCCTCTTTTAATAAAGCTAAATACTCAGTTAATTCCTTTTGTTTCGGAAATGTAATACCATAAATACGCGTTAATTGTTGCTTAGTTTCGTCTCCTCTCCAATAAGCTCCAGCTACAGATAGTATTTTAGGCGCCTTAATTATTCCAGTATTTGGAATATGTCCACCACGACATAAATCTGTAAACGTAGAGTGGTCGCAAAAAGTAATAGTACCATCCTCTAGATTTTTAATCAACTCCGTCTTAAACGAATTATCCTTATAAAACTCTAAAGCCTCAGCCTTAGAAGTACTTCTCATTTTAAAATCATGTTTTCCACGAGCAATCTCCAACATTTTGTTTTCAATCGTCTTAAAGTCTTTGTCGGATAAAACAGCATCACCAAAATCTACATCATAATAAAAACCACGATCAATAGCAGGGCCAATAGTCAATTTTGCATTTGGATATAATTCTTGTATAGCTTGCGCCAAAACATGAGCACTAGAATGCCAAAAAGCAGTTTTACCTTCATCATTATTCCAGGTATATAATACTATAGAGCCATCCGTTGTTAAAGGAGTAACTGTTTCAACCGTTTCTCCATTAAAACTTGCAGAAATAACATTTCTTGCAAATCCTTCGCTTATGCTTTTTGCAACATCCATAGGAGTCGAATTCGTTTCTAACGATTTAACACTCCCATCAGGTAAAGTAATTTGTATCATATATAAGTTTAAATTCAGTTAACAAAGATAATAGGTTATAAAGACACAAGCAATACATATATGTAAATTATCACTATTAACTATTTGGGCGTTACCTAAAGGTCGAGCTTTTCACTATATCTTTTTTCTAAAAGATAAAAAAGGATGCCGTTTCAATCCCTAACGCTGTATTTGTAAGGCTAACTTCTAATCTATTTTAGAGAAGGTAAACTACTACTAATAATAGGATAGAAGTTAGGCTTCAAAAACAACACTAAATAAGGTATATATAATAAGGACAATCAAGATAAAAATACAGCAAAAAAAATAGCACTACAACTAACTGATTAGAAGACTTTAAAACGCATTCCAAAAATTAAAACTAAAAAACATTAAAATAAAGCTTGTGTAAGTAAAAAACGGTTGTACATTTGCAGCCGCTTAGCGCCGCAGTCAAAACGATAAGGTAAAAAGCGAAGTTCCTAAACAAGACGAAAAATAAAAATATAAAAAACTTCAAAAAAAGCTTTTTATATTAAAAAAGGTTTGTATATTTGCAGCCGCTTAAAACGTCAAAATTTAGAGCAAAAAAGTTCAGTGAAATTCAGTGTTTTTTTAGAGTGTTAAAGCTTTAATATTTTTTAAAAGAAAAACAAAAAAAACATTGCACAGAAACAAAAAGGGTTTTACATTTGCAGCCCGCTAAGTAATTTACTTATTTAGCAAATTAAAAATAAGAATACAAGTTCATAAACATATTGAATTGACAGCGTAAGTTTATAACTGGAAACGGTTGTAAACAAACAAGAGAATAAACCATTCGAGTACTAATTTAATTTCTTTGGTTGTTAAGCATATTAGTGGAAACACTTAAAAATTTAACGATGAAGAGTTTGATCCTGGCTCAGGATGAACGCTAGCGGCAGGCTTAACACATGCAAGTCGAGGGGTAACAGAGAAGCTTGCTTTTGCTGACGACCGGCGCACGGGTGCGTAACGCGTATAGAATCTACCTTATACTAAGGAATAGCCTTTGGAAACGAAGATTAATGCCTTATAGTATGATGACTTGGCATCAAGATATCATTAAAGATTACGGTATAAGATGACTATGCGTTCTATTAGCTAGATGGTGTGGTAACGGCACACCATGGCTACGATAGATAGGGGCCCTGAGAGGGGGATCCCCCACACTGGTACTGAGACACGGACCAGACTCCTACGGGAGGCAGCAGTGAGGAATATTGGACAATGGAGGCAACTCTGATCCAGCCATGCCGCGTGCAGGATGACTGCCCTATGGGTTGTAAACTGCTTTTATACAGGAAGAAACACTCTCTCGAGTAGAGAGCTTGACGGTACTGTAAGAATAAGGATCGGCTAACTCCGTGCCAGCAGCCGCGGTAATACGGAGGATCCAAGCGTTATCCGGAATCATTGGGTTTAAAGGGTCCGTAGGTGGATAATTAAGTCAGAGGTGAAATCCTGCAGCTCAACTGTAGAATTGCCTTTGATACTGGTTATCTTGAGTTATTATGAAGTAGTTAGAATATGTAGTGTAGCGGTGAAATGCATAGATATTACATAGAATACCAATTGCGAAGGCAGATTACTAATAATCAACTGACACTGATGGACGAAAGCGTGGGGAGCGAACAGGATTAGATACCCTGGTAGTCCACGCCGTAAACGATGGTCACTAGCTGTTCGAACTTCGGTTTGAGTGGCTAAGCGAAAGTGATAAGTGACCCACCTGGGGAGTACGTTCGCAAGAATGAAACTCAAAGGAATTGACGGGGGCCCGCACAAGCGGTGGAGCATGTGGTTTAATTCGATGATACGCGAGGAACCTTACCAGGGCTTAAATGTAGTGTGACAGGACTAGAGATAGTTTTTTCTTCGGACACATTACAAGGTGCTGCATGGTTGTCGTCAGCTCGTGCCGTGAGGTGTCAGGTTAAGTCCTATAACGAGCGCAACCCCTGTTGTTAGTTGCCAGCGAGTCATGTCGGGAACTCTAACAAGACTGCCAGTGCAAACTGTGAGGAAGGTGGGGATGACGTCAAATCATCACGGCCCTTACGTCCTGGGCTACACACGTGCTACAATGGTAGGGACAGAGAGCAGCCACTGGGCGACCAGGAGCGAATCTTCAAACCCTATCACAGTTCGGATCGGAGTCTGCAACTCGACTCCGTGAAGCTGGAATCGCTAGTAATCGCATATCAGCCATGATGCGGTGAATACGTTCCCGGGCCTTGTACACACCGCCCGTCAAGCCATGGAAGCTGGGAGTGCCTGAAGTCCGTCACCGTAAGGAGCGGCCTAGGGTAAAATCGGTAACTAGGGCTAAGTCGTAACAAGGTAGCCGTACCGGAAGGTGCGGCTGGAACACCTCCTTTCTAGAGAAAGACGACCAAGAATATTTATATGGAAAAAATTGTTTATTCTCCTGCTGTTAATTTAAATAAAACTTATAGTAGAGTCTCATAGCTCAGCTGGTTAGAGCGCTACACTGATAATGTAGAGGTCGGCAGTTCGAGTCTGCCTGAGACTACTAACTACTATAATAAAGGAAATTCTAGAAGTTGTCAATTCTAAATAATAAAATTCTGAATGCAATATTCGGAATTTATAATTGGGGGATTAGCTCAGCTGGCTAGAGCGCCTGCCTTGCACGCAGGAGGTCATCGGTTCGACTCCGATATTCTCCACAATTCAGTTTTAGACTGAAAAACGTTCATTGACATATTGAAAAAAGATACATGAAATTAAAGATTTGAGATTCGTCTCAATGACAATAATATTAAATACTAATAGTTAGCCACGAGCGACTATTAGTAATGTAACTCATTAAAAAAGCAAATAGTACAATAAGCTAAATAAGAGCGTATGGGGAATGCCTTGGCTCTCAGAGGCGATGAAGGACGTGATAAGCTGCGAAAAGCTACGGGGATTGGCACATACAAATTGATCCGTAGATATCCGAATGGGGCAACCCAGCATGTTGAAGACATGTTACACCGTAAGGTGAGCAAACCCGGAGAACTGAAACATCTAAGTACCCGGAGGAGAAGAAAACAATAGTGATTCCGTTAGTAGTGGCGAGCGAACGCGGATTAGCCCAAACCAGTAATGTTAAGGCATTACTGGGGTTGTAGGACTGCGATATTTGAGCTGTAATGAATTAGAATAGTTTGGAAAAACTAACCATAGAGGGTGATAGTCCCGTATAAGTAAAGAGCAGTAAGATAGCAGTATCCTGAGTAGTGCGGGACACGAGTAATCCTGTATGAATCAGTCGGGACCATCCGATAAGGCTAAATACTCCTGAGAGACCGATAGTGAACTAGTACCGTGAGGGAAAGGTGAAAAGAACCCTGAATAAGGGAGTGAAATAGATCCTGAAACCATACGCTTACAAGCGGTCGGAGCCCTTTGGGGTGACGGCGTGCCTTTTGCATAATGAGCCTACGAGTTACCGTTGCTAGCAAGGTTAAGTGATTAAGTCACGGATCCGTAGCGAAAGCGAGTCTGAATAGGGCGCTTTAGTTAGTAGTGGTAGACGCGAAACCGTGTGATCTACCCATGGGCAGGGTGAAGCTGTAGTAACATACAGTGGAGGCCCGAACCGATATACGTTGAAAAGTGTTCGGATGACCTGTGGGTAGGGGTGAAAGGCCAATCAAACTCGGAAATAGCTCGTACTCCCCGAAATGCATTTAGGTGCAGCGTTGATTTATAGTTTTATAGAGGTAGAGCTACTGATTGGATGCGGGGGCTTCACCGCCTACCAATTCCTGACAAACTCCGAATGCTATAAAATGTTAATCAGCAGTGAGGGCATGGGTGCTAAGGTCCATGTCCGAGAGGGAAAGAACCCAGACCATCAGCTAAGGTCCCAAAATATATGTTAAGTTGAATAAACGAGGTTGAACTGCTTTGACAGCTAGGATGTTGGCTTGGAAGCAGCCATTCATTTAAAGAGTGCGTAACAGCTCACTAGTCGAGCGGTTCGGCATGGATAATAATCGGGCATAAACATATTACCGAAGCTATGGACTTGTAAAAGTGGTAGGGGAGCATTGTAGTGGCGTTGAAGGTGTGCTGTGAGGCATGCTGGAGTAGCTACAAAAGAAAATGTAGGCATAAGTAACGATAATGCGGGCGAGAAACCCGCACTCCGAAAGACTAAGGTTTCCTCAGCTATGCTAATCAGCTGAGGGTTAGTCGGGACCTAACGCGAACCCGAAAGGGGTAGTGGATGGACAACAGGTTAATATTCCTGTACCTGCTCTCATTAAAAGTGACGGAGGCGAAAAGTTAGTGCGCACAGACGGAATTGTGCGTTGAAGAGAGTGGTAACACCTCGATAGTACACTAAGACTACGGTCGCGGTGATAATCTAGCAAATCGACTTCCAAGAAAAGCGAGAGAAGCAGCCCGTACCCTAAACCGACACAGGTAGTTGGGATGAGAATTCTAAGGAGCTCGAGAGATTCATGGCTAAGGAACTAGGCAAAATAGACCTGTAACTTCGGGAGAAAGGTCGCCACCCTTCGGGGTGGCCGCAGTGAAAAGGTCCAGGCGACTGTTTATCAAAAACACAGGGCTATGCTAAATTGAAAGATGACGTATATGGCCTGACACCTGCCCGGTGCTGGAAGGTTAAGTGGAGTTGTTAGCTTCGGCGAAGCAATCAAATGAAGCCCCAGTAAACGGCGGCCGTAACTATAACGGTCCTAAGGTAGCGAAATTCCTTGTCGGGTAAGTTCCGACCTGCACGAATGGTGCAACGATCTGGACACTGTCTCAGCCATGAGCTCGGTGAAATTGTAGTATCGGTGAAGATGCCGATTACCCGCTGTGGGACGAAAAGACCCCGTGCACCTTTACTATAGCTTAGTATTGGTTTTGGATAAGTAATGTGTAGGATAGGTGGGAGACTTTGAAGCGGCGTCGCTAGGCGTTGTGGAGTCATTGTTGAAATACCACCCTTTGCTTATCTAGAGTCTAACCTTCATTGAAGGGACAGTGCTTGGTGGGTAGTTTGACTGGGGTGGTCGCCTCCAAAAGAGTAACGGAGGCTTCTAAAGGTTCCCTCAGCACGCTTGGTAACCGTGCGTAGAGTGCAATGGCATAAGGGAGCTTGACTGAGAGACCTACAAGTCGATCAGGTACGAAAGTAGAGCATAGTGATCCGGTGGTTCCGTATGGAAGGGCCATCGCTCAAAGGATAAAAGGTACGCCGGGGATAACAGGCTGATCTCCCCCAAGAGCTCATATCGACGGGGGGGTTTGGCACCTCGATGTCGGCTCGTCACATCCTGGGGCTGGAGAAGGTCCCAAGGGTTGGGCTGTTCGCCCATTAAAGTGGCACGCGAGCTGGGTTCAGAACGTCGTGAGACAGTTCGGTCTCTATCTACAGTGGGCGTTAGAAATTTGAGTGGATCTGACTCTAGTACGAGAGGACCGAGTTGGACTAACCTCTGGTGTATCTGTTGTTCCGCCAGGAGCATTGCAGAGTAGCTACGTTGGGAAGGGATAAGCGCTGAAAGCATATAAGCGCGAAACCCACCACAAGATGAGATTTCTTTAAAGGGTCGTGGGAGATTACCACGTTGATAGGTCATAGGTGTAAAGGCAGTAATGTCATAGCCGAGTGATACTAATAACCCATAGGCTTATTGTACGCCTGTTTTTTTACTAAGTACAATACATATTATTACGATTTTCATGTTTAATACACTTAAGTGTACTTTTTTCAATATGTTATTTTATACGGTTAAGTAGATGATGTAAATCACTACACACACCGAAAGATTTAAGGTGATTATTGCGATAGGGCTCACCTCTTACCATTCCGAACAGAGAAGTTAAGCCTATTTGCGCCGATGGTACTACATTCGTGGGAGAGTAGGTCGTCGCCTTTTTTAGAGAATCCTCAACATTTATTTGTTGAGGATTTTTTTTGTTTTAAACCTTTTTTGAAATACTTTAACTATTTAGAATACCACAGACTTAAGTTGATAGGCCTTGCTCTATAATTGAAAGAAAAGTAGCACTAAAAAAATATTAACTTCTTTATTAATATAGTCAGTTATTGTATGTTTATTCTTAAATAACGACTAATGGTTGAGATTAATTTTAATAATCAATTAATTCTAATTAAATTCGTAAATATGAATAACATTATTGAATCATCTTTATTAACTCTTCAGAAATCTAAAGATCTATTATTGAAACTGTCTAATGAAGAACTTAGTGATGCATCTGTATCTCCATACTACTCTAGTATTGGTTCGCACTTGCGACATATATATGATTTTTATTATTGTTCTTTAGAATTTAATAATGAAGGAAAGATTGATTTAACTTCTAGAAAGAGAGATTTAACCGTGGAAAATTGCTGTAATTCTGCGAGTAATTATCTTAATAAAATTATTGAAAGCTTACAAGCTGTTGAAGGTAAGTTAACAGATTCTATAATTGTTATAGACGATTTAGGTTGTGGTAAGATAGAGATTGATTATACTTATTCTGCATTATTGGCTCAAGCAAATAGCCATACGATACACCATTATGCTATAATAGGTTATATACTTGATAGACTTAATATTACTTTTGAAGATTCTAATTTTGGATATAATCCTACAACACCAAAAAAGGAAAGAGTATTGGTTAAGAATTAGTTTGACTTGTTACTTTTAAACATACTGTCTAGTATAGTATTTAACCCTATAAAAGCAAAGTAAATTGCTGATATGCAAGCCACTATTCCGATTATTAATAAAGGGATATAAAGTGGTTTTTCTTGATTACTAAAAGCTATATATATAAATGATGGACCAAGGAACATTAGTGCTAAAGATATCCCCATTTTTTTAAGACCTTTTGTTAGGACATCTTTATCTGTTTTTTTAGTTTCCATTTTTTATAGAATTATAAGCGTCTATTGATGCTCTTACATTATGATTTACCTTTAAAAGATTTTTTGCTTCTTGCTCGTCAATTTTTAGTTCTGACATAATCATTTTAACACCTCTATCTACCAGCTTATTATTACTAAGTTGCATATCGACCATCTTGTTACCTTTAACTTTGCCTAGTTTTATCATAGTAGAAGTTGTAAGCATATTTAGCACTAATTTTTGAGCTGTACCAGCTTTCATTCTTGAACTTCCAGTTACAAATTCAGGTCCTACAACAACATCGATAGGAAAATTTGCTGTATTTGACAAAGGACTTTTACTATTACATGAAATTGAACCTGTAATAATATTATTATTGTTGCATTCTTTTAAAGCTTCTATAACGTATGGCGTAGTACCAGATGCTGCAATACCTACTACTACATCATTTTTAGAAATATTATTTTCTTGTAGATCTTTCCATCCTTGATTTATAGAATCTTCGGCAAACTCTACAGCTTTTCTAATCGCTATATCTCCACCAGCTATTAGACCTACAACCATTTCATGCGGTACACCAAATGTTGGAGGACATTCTGAAGCATCTACAATACCTAATCTTCCGCTTGTTCCTGCTCCAATATAAAAGAGTCTTCCTCCGTTTTTTAGTTTTAAAACAATTTGCTCTACAAGTTTTTCAATTTGTAGCAATGCTTTTTCAACTGCTAATGGTACTGTTTGATCTTCCTTGTTTATGTTTGTTAAAAGTTCTAATGTGCTCATTTTTTCTAAATGATTATAATTAGATTCCTTTTCTGTAGTTTTTTCAAATGTCATAATTCAAAAATACGATAATTGTGTTTAATTGTTGTGTGGTATTTGCGTTAGTGGTAGAAGCGGCATCCTTTTTTCTAAATTTGAAAACTAATTTTATATTTAGACTTTAAGTTTATTAATAAGTCTGTTATTGAAGTTTTGGTACTGGTTCGGAAAAAGATATAGTGGATGACACGACGAAGACATGCTTTTTTAGCATGTGTTGGTAACGCCCCAATTATTTCACTCTATTATATAAATAACTTCTGTTGCTTGTGATACTCTAAAATAGCCAAATGGAAAGTTTTCTGGATTAGTTTGGTTTATGCAGTTACCACGAACGGTTGCTGGTTGAATTTCAAATGGTCCACCACCTCCATCTGAGGTTTGCTGTAATAGTAAATTCATGAATTCGTAGAATTGACTTGAAATACCATAATTTCTAATCATTAACTCGTTTCCTGTTTCTGTATCTTCATTGGTGTAAAAAGCGAATATTTGATTTCCGTTTATAAACTCATCATCGTAAACATCTAGCATAGGATTGGTTTCGAATTCTTCTTTAAATTCGAAAAAGTAAAAATTTTCTTCGTCTGCAGGATCTGTGTAGAATGCTTTTATTTCTATTTCATCACCAGAAAAACCACCATTGTCTTCTTGTTCTATAAAATCTATAGGTGTTACACTTTTCATGGTTTCTGAGCCAATATAGGTTTCGTTATTGTAAGTAATTGTTAGTGCGTATTCTTGATTTATTTGTGGATTAAAGTTGAAACATTCGTAAATACCGTTAGCATTAGAATCTACAAAGTTGAATATATTGTTATTTTGATCTGTAACAAGAACAGTTGCTCCTGTTGCTGGTGGAATTTCATTATTAAAAAATGGTGCAGAAAGTGTTAATTTGATAAATTGATTTGTTCCTGTTGTACCCTCAAACCAATTTAATGAAGCATCTATTACTAAACGTGTTTCGGCATTTGGTACTTCTAGCTCGATTACATCTTCGCAAGACGAAAACATAAAAAATAGTAATAAGATGTATAGTGAGTTTTTCATTTTTAGAATTTAAAGTTATAAGATATAGATGGTACAGCACCAAAAATGGATAAACGTGTCGCTTCATTATTACCTGTATCTTCATTTTGAGCAAAAGAAATAGAAGCTGCATTTCTTCTGTTGTAGGCATTATATAAACCAAAAACCCATGAGCCTTGAAAACCTTTAATTTTTTCAGGTTTTGGTGTGTAAGTTGCAGAAAAATCTAAACGATGATAGCTTGTTAGACGTGTAGAGTTTCGCGCACTATAATTTGGAACAACAATATTGTTATAAGTATATTGACCGTTTGGATAGGTTGTAGGTTGTCCTGTTTGGAAAAGGAAATTTGCATTAAAATCCCATTTCTTATTTAGATTATAACTTGTAGTAATAGACAAATCGTGAGTTTTATCGTAACCTGTATTATACCAATTGCCATTATTTATTCCGGTTTCGTTAGGATTTCGACCTTCGGTTTTTTGTTCAGATTTTGATATTGTATAAGCAATCCAACCTTTAAAGCGACCTTCGTTTTTTCTAAATAAGACCTCTAAACCATAAGCTCTAGCTTTTCCGTTTAATATTACGCGTTCTATGGCGTCGTTTGCAATTAGATTTGCGCCATCAATATAATCGATTCTGTTTTTCACATCTTTATAATAGCTTTCTATTTCGAAAGAATAGTCGCCATCTTTAATATTTTTAAAATAACCAATTGCATATTGATCTAAAATTTGTGGTTTAATATAGTTGCCACTAGGAGTCCAAACATCTAATGGTGTTGGCGAGCTTGTATTAGATAATAAGTGTAAGTATTGCGACATACGATTATAGCTTGCCTTTACCGATGCATTTCTATTAAATTGATAGGCTGCCGAAAAACGAGGTTCTAAATTTGCAAACGTTTTTATAGTTTTACTTCTGCTTGAAGATTCTGTACTTATAGCATCTGCACTTTGATATATTTGAAACTCGTTGTTAAAAATTACGGCCTCATTATTTTCATAAATATTTAATTCACTTTGGCCTAAACGTTGAAATGTACTTAATCTTAAACCGTAGGCAAGCGTTAGGTTATCTAATACTTTATGTTCTGCATCTATATAAACAGCATTTTCAAAAGCATACTTATCGATTAATTTTTGTGTGTTTATTCCAGAATCTGGAGTAGAAGGTTCTATTTCTCCAGGATTAAATTTATAATAGATGCTATTTAAACCATACTGTAACTTGAAATCATTGCTTATATAATGTTTAAAATCGTACTTAAAATTAAAATTCTGAATACCAGAATTCCATTTAAACTCCACAAAATCTAGATTTAGTCCGTAATAATAGTCTGAATAAATAAGAGACATATTAGAAAATAGTTTGTCATTAAATAAGTGATTCCATCTAAAGTTTACAATTGTATTTCCGTAGGTGTTTTCGAAACTATCAGATAAATTAAATACATCTCTACCAAAATAACCAGAGAGGTAAACGTTGTTATTCTCGTTTAATTTGTAGCTTAATTTTGTATTTAAATCGTAAAAATAAGCAACATTATCAAGATCGAATAAAGGTAGAAATAGATGAGCATAAGAACTTCTACCACCTAATAAAAAGGAACCTTTATCTTTCTTTAAAGGACCTTCGGCTAATAAGCGGCTAGACACAATACCAATTCCTCCATTGGCATGAAACTCCTTGCTATTTCCTTCTTTTTGATAGATATCTAAAACCGAAGAAACGCGTCCTCCATAACGAGCAGGAATACCTCCTTTATATAATTTTAAATCTTTAATTGCATCTGGATTAAACACAGAAAATAAACCAAATAAATGAGAAGAATTAAAAACAGTAGCCTCGTCCAAGAGAATTAAATTTTGATCTGCAGCACCACCACGAACATTAAACCCAGATGATCCTTCTCCAGCATTTGTAACACCAGGTAATAATGTAATTGCTTTTAAAACATCTGCTTCACCAAGCACAACAGGAATTTGTTTTATTGTAGAAGCAGAAAGTGCATTAACGCTCATTTGCGGTTTTCTAATGCTAAGTTTCTCAATGTTTTCTGTAATTATTACTTCTTCGAGACTCTCTGTAGCTTCATTTAAAAAAATATTTTTTTTAAAATTTTCATTAAATATTATTGTTTCAGTTTTGTCTGAATACCCAATATAACTTAGTACTAATTTATACTCACCTTTTGGTAAAGTAATGGAGTAAAATCCATACTCGTTAGTTGTTGTTCCAGTGTTAAGCTCAGGAAACAGAATATTTACACCTATTAAGGTTTCGTTAGTGTTTTCGTCTTGAATAACACCACTTAGGGTGAATTTTTCTTGAGCTAAAAGAAAGCTACAACTAAAAAAAAAGAGTAAGAATGCGATTGATTTTGATTGATACATTTATAGCAAATTTATTTAGGTAAAGTTAAGTAAAACTTAATTTTTTCAGGAATTGTTTAACATATATTTGGGCGTTACCAAGACTAGAAGAAAAACATTTCTTAGATAGTCTTTGGGTAGTCTCTCTATTTAAAGTTTCAACAAAGCTACACTTAAGAAGTATTTAAAATTTATTATTTTAATAATATTGATGTGTAATCCTTAACGTAAAAAAGCTCCCAGAAAGGGAGCTTTTAAAAGGACATTACTATTTATGTATATTATCCTAAAATACTATTAAACGTTTTACTTGGACGCATAGCAGCATTTATTAAATCTTCTTTTGGTTCGTAATAGCCACCAATATTTACAGGTTTTCCTTGTATATCGTTAAGTTCGCTTACAATTTTAGCTTCGTTAGCTTCTAATTCTTTTGCAATAGGAGCAAACTCTTTAGCTAAATCACCATCTGTAGTTTGGTTCGCTAACTCTTGAGCCCAGTACATAGCTAAGTAAAAGTGAGAACCTCTATTATCTAATTCACCAGATTTACGACTAGGTCCTTTTTTGTTTTCTAATAATGTTTCCGTAGCGTTATCTAAAGCATCTCCAATAACTTTGGCTTTAGGGTTGTTATTTACTTGGCTAAAATGCTCAAGTGAAACAGCTAAAGCTAAAAATTCACCTAAAGAATCCCAACGTAAATGGTTTTCTTCTGTAAATTGCTGAACATGTTTTGGTGCAGATCCACCAGCTCCAGTTTCAAATAAACCACCACCATTCATTAAAGGAACAATAGATAACATTTTTGCACTAGTTCCAACTTCAAGAATTGGAAATAAATCTGTTAAATAATCACGTAATACATTTCCAGAAACAGAAATGGTATCTTTTCCATCTTTTAATCTTTTACAAGTAAATATTGTAGCATCGATAGGAGATAGGATACGTATATCTAATCCGTTAGTATCATGATCTTTTAAATATGTATTTACTTTCTTAATTAATTGTGCATCGTGAGCTCTCTTTTTATCTAACCAGAAAACTGCAGGAGTTGCAGATGCTCTTGCTCTTGTAACAGCAAGCTTTACCCAATCCTGAATTGGTGCATCTTTAACTTGGCACATTCTCCATATATCTCCAGTTTCAACATCATGAGATAATAAAACCTTTCCTTTAGCATTTATAACTTCAACTTTTCCGTTAGAAGCCATTTCAAATGTTTTATCGTGAGAACCATATTCCTCAGCTTTTTGAGCCATTAATCCAACATTAGGAACTGTTCCCATTGTTGTAGGATCGAAAGCACCATTTTCTTTACAGAAATCTATAGTTGCCGTGTAAATTCCAGCATAACTACTATCTGGAATTACTGCTTTAGTGTCCTGAGATTTCCCATCTGCATTCCACATTTGTCCAGAGTTACGAATCATTGCTGGCATAGAAGCATCAATAATAACATCACTAGGTACGTGTAAGTTAGTAATACCTCTTTCGCTATTTACCATAGCTAAATCGGCACTATGTTCTAATGCGTAACGAATATCTTCTTTAATATCTTCACGTAAACCTTCTGGTAATTCTTTTAATTTACTTAGTAAGTTTCCAAAACCATTATTTACATCAACGCCAATTTTTTTGAATGTTTTACCGTGCTTTTTAAATAAACTTTTAAAGAAAACACGAACAGCATGACCAAAAATAATTGGATCACTAACTTTCATCATTGTTGCTTTCATGTGTAAAGAAAACAAAACACCTTTATCTAAAGCATCTTCAATTTGTTCATCTAAGAATTCAATTAAAGCAGTTTTACTCATTATTGTAGCATCAATAATTTCATCTTGTAATAATGCTAAATTATCTTTTAAAACTATCTTTTTTCCATTTTCGTCTGTATGCTGAATTTTAACAGTGGTAGCTTCTGTTAAAGTCACAGACTTTTCGTTATGTGCAAAATCTCCAGCTGTCATTGTAGAAACGTGAGTTTTAGAGTCTTTAGACCATGCTCCCATAGAATGCGGATTCTTTTTTGCGTAATTTTTTACTGCTTTTGGTGCACGTCTATCACTATTTCCTTCACGTAATACTGGGTTTACAGCACTGCCTTTAATTTTATCGTAACGAGATTGTATATCTTTTTCTGTAGCGTTAGTAGTCTCATCTGGATAACTAGGGATTTTAAAACCTTTTTCTTGAAGTTCTGCTATTGCTGCTTTTAATTGCGGAAGAGAAGCACTAACATTTGGTAATTTCACGATATTTGCTTCTGGTTTTTTTGCTAATTCTCCTAAGAAAGCTAAATCGTCACTCACCTTTTGGTCATCATTTAAAAAGTCTGGAAAGACAGCTAATATTCTAGCTGCTAGAGAAATATCTTTAGTTTCAATATCAATTCCTGAAGATTTTACAAAGGCTTGAACAATAGGTAAAAAAGAACGTGTTGCTAAAGCTGGTGCTTCATCTGTTTTTGTATAAATGATTTTTGGTGTTGTAGACATATATATTCGATGTTTAAATTCTTAATATTCCGAAAAAATTTCGGTTTACGAATATACAAAATTTCAACACCATTTTAAAGTGAGGAGTCTACGACTTTATGGGTTTTTTAAAGACTATAACTATTAGTCTTTTATTTTATTAAATTGATAATTTTATGGTCAATAAATTATTCAATTATAATATTATAGTCTTTTAAAAGTCCAAATATTTCGTTTTTAGAAAACTTGGCACCTTTTATTTTGTTTTTTGAAGGAGAGATAGAGTAGTTGTAAGCTGTTAAAAAGTTTACTTTTTCTAAGTTTGTATTCTCAAAGATGGATAGGTTTAAATCACAATTATTAAAAGTTGACTGTTTTAAATCTGTATTTGAAAAGTCTGTGCTTTCTAATTTACATTTTTCAAAAAGCGTGTTGTTTAGTTTTAAATTATAAAAGGAAGCTAAATTTAGTTGGCAATTTTTAAATGCCATTACTAGTAAGAAAGTATCACATTCATTAAAAGGAGTGCCAACTAATTTACAATCACTAAAAAGTACTTCTTTAAAAGAAGTTTCTCCTAATTTAACAGAACTTAAGTTACAGTCTATAAATTCACATTCTAAAAAGGAGAATCCAGATAAATAGGTATTACTAAAATCACAGTTACTAAAAGTACAGTTATCGTATTCTGCTTTTGGTAAATTGTTTGTTGTGTAATCTTTGGACTTGAATATTTTATCTGTTACTAAAGGAAGATTCATTTTATAAAAGTAATGCTTTTTGATATTCCTTCGAATCAGGAAACCACAATTACTTGTAGTTTTTATTAGATTCCTGCTTCCGTAGGAATAACACAAATATCCCAACCTTTCTTGGGATTAGTTCTACTAACACTTTTAAATACGCCTTTGGTTTTTTAGAAGTGAGTTTCACTAAAAAACAAAAGCCATAACACAATAGATTTAACTATTAGAATTATGGCTTTTTTTGAGATAACATCAACTGATCTATTTAGTTTTCACTAACTCAATTTAAAACCGGAGTTTTACATTTTTTTTCGATTCAAAATCTGTTAAATCAATGACACATTTGGGTAACTTTCAAAATGTATTGACCTGTTACGCCTCTTGCACCTGTAATTGTTTTTCTTTAAACTTTAACTTGTGTACCGCGTTTGCACGTTGTATTTGTTTTAAAGTCTTGTTTCGTCTTTTCGTATTCTCTTTCGATCTGTATTACTTATCCGAAAACTTTCAATTTATCTTACTACAATCTGCCTAGACATACTGTAATTTTTAAAATATCATGGTTTTATAATTGTCATAACTACATATGGTATTTTAAAACCTCAAAAAACAATCAATACTTAAAAGTTAAATTTAAGTACTTATTTTAAAACTCATTAGCTATTTTCATAACAAAGTTTTAAAATCAATTATATATAAATACCGTTTTTAAGCAGTAACCAACACAAGGTTGTTATTAATTGTTTTACTAAAGTACATTATAACTTCAATATAACAAGTGTTTTTAACACGCTACTTATCAACTAGTTATAAACCTGTGTTATTAACATTTGTTAATAACCAAAAAAGCCTAACTCGATTGAGTTAGGCTTTTTAATACTATTTATAAGGAGTAGATTATTTTCTTCTCGCTTCTTTAATTCTAGCTTTCTTACCAGTAAGACCTCTAAAGTAAAAGATTCTAGCTCTACGAACTTTACCTCTTTTGTTTACTTCAACTTTCTGTAATGCAGGTAAGTTAACTGGGAAGATACGCTCTACACCAATTGTTCCAGACATTTTTCTAATTGTAAAAGTCTCTGTTAAACCAGATCCTCTTCTTTGTAATACAACACCTCTAAAAAACTGTGTTCTACTTTTTTCACCTTCACGAATTTCGTAGTATACAGTAATTGTATCACCAGCTGAAAATTCTGCAAAGTCCTTTTTTGGTACAAACTCGTCTTGTACAAATTTAATTAAAGATTCCATCTTTATTGTTTTTTATTATTAATCCAGAACAACATTCACGTATATCGCCAGAGGTTAACCCGAAATTGGATGCAAAAATAAGTATTAATTACTAATCTACAACGTATTATTTAATTTTTTTGGGTGTTCCTTTTTAAGCTTGAAAATAGCTCAAAAAGTCAGGCTTTCACAAGTCGCTATCAAAGATGAGCTCCAACAATTGTTCAATCCTTAACACTTAAATCCTTTTTCATAATTTAATATGTGCTGCGATGACAAGCTTTCTTTATTATAATAATTTTTTCTAATAAAGAGATTGCCACACCATTACTGTGTTACGTCTCACAATGACGAAATTATTTAAGTTTTATAGGAATCCAAACCGTTTCTTCAGAATCTGGATTGTTACGTTTTGCTTTCTCGCCTAAGAGATTAAAATGTGGTCTTTGGTCTAGTTGGTATTTAGATTTTGGTAACCAATTTGTATAGATATAAGACATAAATACACCAAAGTCTTTAGGTAAGCCTTTGTAATTAAAGACAGCGTATAAACCAGAATCTAGGTTTAAATTTTTCATACCTTCTGGAATAGTATTGTAGTTTTCTACTGCAACACTTGCCCATTTTGTGAATGTATTTGCTGGATTAAAATTTTCGAGGTAGTTATTATCATATAGTAACACTTCAAATATATCTGTGCTTAAAGCATTTTTAATTTCCTTACGTTGTGGCATAAAACTAGAAAACAATTCAAACGTTTTATTTTCTACTAAAGACATTTCAATAGATTGTCCAACTAGTTTTTTGTTCTCTAAAGTTACAATGTTTGGAACTTGCTTCATTTTAAGTTTTTTGGAAATATAACAGTTCTCGATACAAAATTGCAAAAAAGCAATTTCACTCGAACTGACAAATGTAATAGTTCTCGATACAAAATTGCAAAAAAGCAATTTCACTCGAACTGACGAATGAATAGTTTCTAATTGCCGAGTTAATCGAGAAATTCAACCAAACCAACAATCAAATCTAATCTTCTAATAAATCTGGTCTTCGTTCTTGAGTTCTTTTATAGGCTTGATCTTCTCTCCATTTTTCAATGTTTGCTTTATGACCGCTAAATAATATTTCTGGAACTTTAAACCCTTTATAGTCTCTAGGTTTTGTGTAAATAGGTGGTGCTAATAAATTATCTTGAAAACTGTCTGTAAGTGCAGAAGTTTCATTTCCTAAAACACCAGGAATTAGTCTAATTATTGAATCGCATAATACAGCTGCTCCCAATTCTCCACCAGATAATACGTAATCTCCAATAGAGATTTCTTTGGTTACAAACATATCGCGAACACGTTGGTCTACACCTTTATAATGACCACAAAGAATTATTATATTTTCTTTTAAAGATAAATGGTTTGCAATACCTTGGTTTAAGGTAGTGCCATCTGGAGTCATGTAGATAATTTCGTCGTAATCGCGTTCTGCTTTTAAAGCCGAAATACATTTGTCTATAGGCTCACAGGTCATTACCATTCCAGCTCCACCACCAAATTGAGTATCGTCTACAGATTTGTAATTATCTGTAGTGTAATCTCTTAGGTTGTGAAAGTGAACCGAAACTAAATTAGCGTCTATTGCGCGTTTTAATATTGAGGCATCAAACGGGCTTTTTAGTAATTCTGGTAAAACGGTAATTATGTCTATTCTCATTATGTTTTATGTGAAATTATACTGATGAAAGGGATTGTTTTTTGAGGAGTTTCGAAATTAATATAACGGTATTGTGTATGATTAGTGGCGTGTTTAAGCAACTAAGTTAATAAATAAATACTGAATAGAAAATCCGCGAGGATTTTCGTAAGCAAGCTAAAACTAGCCATTAATTATACACGGTGTTACCCAACGTTTTTTTTCAAAGTGATAGTTCATTTATAGTTTCGACCATCGATTTTTTATTAGTGATTTTAAAAGTCAATTTCTCAATGTTTGTCATTCCACTTCTATTATTCGGCATACTGTGAAATCCGATTTTACATCTTGGACATTTCACATTACTAAATATTGGTTCAAATTCTCCATCACTCAATTTTGCGATTAATTTTAAACGAATATCTCTTTTTTTATAGTTGTTTTCATTTTCAAAAGTAGAGTCAGAATTCAGTTTTGCAGTTACTATTTTTTCTATGTTTTCATTTTCGAAGTAGTTAAAGTATCTAAATTTTCGAGTTTTATAATTCACAAACAGAAACTCTCCATAACTAAATTCAGAAAGACAAGGAATTAAAAATTGCTTCCAACAAACATAACATCTAACATTAAATTCAGCTATTTTCATACAGTATTTCTCAAATGTTGGGTAATGTCTCTAGAATATGATTCCGTTTCAATGCATTATATTCAACGTTATATTAATTTCGAATTTCGTCATTTTTTTTCACAAAGTCAAGTTTTTATTTTCTTGATTTTCAATATAAAGACTTAGACATGAGCGCATAAAATGATATTGCAATACAGAGTTTACACTATGAAAAAACTGCAAGAATCCAGCAGTATTGCCTTCCGCGAAAGCGTTATAAAAACAAAAATTATTCTCTATTAGTAACCTCTTCAGTCTCACAACCAAATAAGCTTTTCTCCATAATTAATTTGCTTACACCTTCTGGCAACATACTTTGCCAACCGTCTTCACCTTTATTAATCATGCTTAACACTTTTCTAGAAAAAATATTTAGAGTAGCAGGATCGTAGTCTGTAATATCTACTACTTTACCATTATATTTAAAGAACTTGTAAAGCTCTTTCATACGTGGATGTACCTTTAGGTTGTCGCTTGTGGTTAGTGTACCATCTTCGTTTTCCATTGGGTATAAATACACACGTAAATCTTTAAAGAATAGTTTACCAAAGGCTTCTAGTATTCCACCACTTAAATGTCTGTAGTATTTCTCGTCGAAAATATCTACTAAGTTATTTACTCCCATTGCTAAGCCCATTCTAGCTTTAGAGTATTGAGAGAAGTATTCTACTAGTTTGTAGTATTCTTGGAAATTAGATATTAATACGGTTTGCCCTAAAGAACATAATAACTTTGCGCGATCCATAAAATCTTGCTCGTCTATTTCTCCTTCTGCACGTAAGTTAGACAATGTGATTTCGAAAATAACTTGTGTTTTATCTTCGTCTACCTTATTTTCTTTTAAAAACATGTCTAAAGATTTTTTATACATGTCCATATTTACTTTGGTAACTGGTCTAAAACTTCCACGAAGTGTTAAAATGTTACGTTTGTAAAGTACTCTTGCTGGTAATACGTTATTTCCATCTGGAGCAAACATTACAGCATCTGTCATTCCGTTTTTAACAAGTTGTAAACTCATTAAACGGTTATCTACATTCTCGAAAACTGGACCTGAGAAATTAATAGTATCAATTTCTAATTGGTCTTTATCTAAATGATCGTATAAATAGCGTAGTAATTTTCTAGGTTGGTTATACTTGTAAAAAGCGCCATAAATAAGGTTTGTACCTAATTTACCTAAAGTTTCTTGTTGTAAACGCGCATCGTTTTCTTTAAAACGAATGTGTAAAACAATCTCGTTATATTCTTGGTCTGCATCAACTTGGTATTTAATACCAACCCAACCGTGTCCTTTGTATTTTTTAGCAAAATCTATAGTTGCAACCGTATTGGCGTAACTAAAAAACATTTTATGAGGATGCTTGTCTCTAGTAATACGTTGCTCTGTTAGGTTCATCTCGTGATCTAACATTTTACGTAAACGTGCTTCGGTTACATAGCGTTTATCGTCTTCAATACCATAAATGGCATCACTAAAATCTTTATCGTAAGCTGACATTGCTTTGGCTATGGTTCCAGAACCACCACCTGCTCTAAAAAACTGACGTACAGTTTCTTGTCCAGCACCAATTTCGGAAAAAGTTCCGTATATATTCTCGTTTAAATTAATACGAAGTGCTTTGTCTTTAAGTGAAGGAATAGATTCTATATCCTTGTCTCCTTTTAGTGTAATTTCCATAGTTTCAAGCATTGTTTTACTTACGTACAAAGGTATTAAATAACTAAAGCAAACAAAAAAAATATCTTACTTTTGTGATAAATAACACTGATATTGAAAATTACATTTTTAGGTACAGGAACTTCACAAGGTATACCAGTAATTGGCAGTACACATCCTGTTTGTTTAAGTGCTAACTCTAAAGATAAACGCTTGCGTGTTTCTATATTAGTAGAATGGCAAGATTTTACATTTGTTGTGGATTGCGGTCCAGATTTTAGACAGCAAATGTTACGTGCTAATCCAGAAAGAATAGATGCCGTAATTTTTACACACGAACATGCAGACCATACTGCTGGATTAGACGATATTCGTCCGTTTTTTTTTAGACAAGGAGATATTGATATTTATGCTCATAATCGTGTTTTAGGTGAGTTACAACAACGTTTTGAGTATATTTTTACTTCGGAAATAAAGTATCCTGGTGTTCCAAATCTTATTCAAAATGAAGTTAAAAACGAGCCATTTACTATTAATGGTTTAGAGATTATTCCTGTTGAAGGACTCCATTATAAACTGCCAGTTTTTGGTTATAGGTTTGGCAATTTTGCTTACCTCACAGATATGAAAACTATTGCTGAAGCCGAAAAACTAAAGCTTGAAAATTTGGGTGTTTTGGTGCTTAATGCCTTGCGTGAAAAAGAACATATTTCGCATTTTAATTTAGCTGAGGCGTTAGCTATTATTTCAGAATTAAAACCAAAAAAAGCCTACTTAACTCATATTAGTCATCATTTAGGATTTCATGACGAAGTACAACAAAAATTACCAGAGAACGTTTTTTTAGCCTACGATGGGCTTACAATAGACATTGCTAACTAATATATTTATTTTTAAAAAACCCATTTAATTTTTTATTATTATGAAGAATCGCATTTTTATGTACCTGTTTATATTTTCGGTTTTATTGTTGTTATTCAATTATATTAACTCGAAAAAAATATTTGACGATAGTAATGTTAGAGTAGCAAATTCTAAGGAGCAAGTAGTAAAATACAGAGATTCTATTTTAACTTTAAAAGATGATATTAATAGTTTGTCTCAATTTAGTTTCGATTATAACGAGTATTCTTACGACTACTTTTTAAAGCAAGGTTACGATGTAGAAAAATTAATGATTACTGTTAAAGATGCTTTGTATGCGCAAAACGAATATGAAGGAGACCAACATCCTTTAGTGCCTTATGCTTCTACAACCGGAAAGAAAATTTTAATAAATTCGATTAGAGTTTTAAACCATAAATGGATTATTGCCGATTTTACCGATGGACAACTTTGGGGAGAAATGCTAGTTGTTTATTCGCTTAACGACAAAGGCGAACTTAATTTTAGGGTTTCAGAATCTTTATTAAATCCTATGTAATTTAGTTTACATTAAAATAATTAGTGCTCACTGTATATTCTCCATTTGTATTATAACCTTCTAGTGTTATTTTATCGGCATAGGTATATAGTATCATAAAACATCCTTTTTGGTGAGAAAAGTATGTTTTAAATAATAAGTATTAATGATTACGATTTTTCACAATTAATTGTGCATTTTTCTACTAAATTACACAAAAACATGTTATTGAATAATATGTAATATGCTATCTTAAGGTTAAGTACTTAAAGATTTATAGTAAATTGGTTAACCATTCTTTAAGTTCGTAAAAGTTTTGTGGAGCAACACCATGACCTACAGGGAATTCAGAATATTTGTGTTTAATATTTAAAGCCGAAAGAAATTCTGGAGACTTTCTAGCCCAATCTACAGGTATAACTTGATCCACAGAACCGTGAGAACAGTAGAAGTTTAAATGCTTGTAGTTTGCTTCTGGTTGCGTTTCAAACAAATCGTCATTAATATAGCCACTTAAAGCAATAATGTTATTAATTTTTTCTGGGTAGGTGAGTGCTACTGCATAACTTAAAATAGTACCTTGACTAAAACCTAAAAGCGATACGTTGTCTTTATTAACAGGATATTTAGCTATTACTTCGTCTATAAATTTAGCAATTAAATCTCTAGATTCTATTGCTTGTTCATTATCACTCCATTTGCCTTTATCTGCATCAAAATTAATAGCATACCAAGCATTACCATAAGGTTGCATTGGGTAAGGAGCTCTTGCCGAAACAATAAATAATTCTTCTGGTAGTTCGCTAGCAAAAGAAAACAAATCGTTTTCATCGCTACCATAACCATGAAATAAAATAAGAAGTGGCGCATTGTCTTTTAAAGACGATTCGCGTATTACGTGAGTTAGAGATAAATTTGGCATTAGTTACCTAAGTCTTTAAACCATTGCTGAAATTTCTCACCAACAAAAGGAATTAATTTTGCTTCACCTTTTATGGCAAAAATTATTGCATATAGCCAGCTTGAAAATGTAACAAGCCATAAAATTGACCCAAATGTGCTGTTAACGTATTTTTCTACAACGTTAGATATAATAAGCATAAGTATTAAGCCTATCATTTGACGAAGGTGGAAGCTTGTAAAAGGATTCTTTCTTTCAAAATTCATAAAAATAGCAATAAAAGTACCTATAAATGTTAAGTAGCTAATTATTGCAAGTGTTTTTCCTTCTTCTATGGTTTCTTTATTCATTTTTATAAAACAGTTTTGTTATTTGCTATTATACCATAAACTTCACCTTTTAAGTCTTTGTTTAAAAAGAGACTGTTTTTAGAGGTAGAGTGTATGTTTTTTGTAGTAAACGTGTATTTTGTGTCTGGATTAAATAGGGTTAAATCGGCTTTGTTTCCTTCAGTAATTGTAGAGGTTTCAACATTAAACCTAGACTTTCCTTTTGTTAGTAATCGTACAGTTTTTTTAGTAGAAAAGAGTGTTTGTAAAGCTCCAAAAGCTGTTTCAAGGCCTATTGTTCCGTAGTCTGCATAATCGAATTCTACTTTTTTGTTTTCTATTGTTACAGGATTGTGATCGCTAGTAACCATATCTATTGTGCCATCTTTTATGCCTTCAATTAAAGCATCGATATCGCTTTGTGTTCGTAAAGGAGGAAGCACTTTGTAATGTGTATCGAAATCTTCTAATTCGCTATCTGTTAAACACAAGTTGTGTATTGCAACACTACACGTTACGTTTAGTTTTTTCTTCTTGGCGTTTCGTATTAAATCTATAGATTCTGTTGTAGAGATTGTTGGAATATGTAATTTTCCTCCTGTATATTCTAATAAGTATAAGTCTCTAGCGACTTGTAAAGCTTCGGCTAGACTAGGATTTCCTTTTAATCCTAAACCTGTACTTGTTATGTTTTCGTTCATAACACCATTACCAGAAATTCTGTTTTCTTGAGGGAAAGAGCATACTAAACCATCGAAATTACTAGCGTATTGTAAAGCTATTTTAAGTAAATTAGGATTGGTAATAGGTTTTTTATAATCTGAAAAGGCAACAGCTCCAGCTGTACTCATATCATACAACTCAGCTAAATCGACGCTTTCGCTATTTTTAGTTAATGCTCCAATTGGTAATAAGGTTACAGCATTATTTTGGGCTTTCATATTAATAAAAGCGATTGCTGAGTTTGTATCGATAATTGGATTGGTGTTGGCTTGCATAGCAACAGTTGTAAAACCAGACTTTGCAGCCGTTTTTAATCCGTTTGCTATAGTTTCTCGATCTTCGAAACCAGGTTCTCCAAAACACACACTACTATCGAACCAACCTTGAGAAACATGTAGATTGTCAAGATTAATCTCTTTGTAATTGTTTGTGTTTTCAATGGTTTTGGCAATTTTAGAAATGTTGCCTTTCTCGATTAAAATGTCTTGAGTGGTGTTATGAAAATCACTCTTAGAATCAATTATTGTTGCAGATTTTATAAGTACGTTCATTTAAAATATTTTAAGATGAGCATTTCAAAAACTAAAAGTATTAATGCTAAAATAACAAACCATTTCCATAGCTCGTTTGTTTTATTATCACTCTTTATAGTATTAAAAACTTCTGAAATTGAATTACTAACCGTTACATTATCTAGATTCGAGAAGTTTTGATAGAGTAAATTACTCTCGTTTCTATTGTAATTATAGCTCACATTTTCTATAATTTCAGCCTTGTTCTTTACATTGTAAATTCCAGCTTTTTCTGGAGTATCTGTTGTTGTAATTGCTACTTTATTATTAAAGTATTGTTGTTGCGGTATTACGTTTGCATTATCATTAACCAAAGTTAAAACGGCATCTTGTTGCAAATCTGTAACTACATCGTAAGTGTTTTCTTTACCAATGGTATAATATAGATTAGACAGTTTTAAACTGAGCTTCGAGATGTTGTAAAAAGTTGGTACAATTAAATTAATATCTTGAAAATTGGAGTTCTTTCTGTTTAAAGCAGAAGTAAATACAAACGCATTATTGTTTTCTGATAAAAAAGGTTTGTCATCTTCAAACGTTAGTACTGCTGATGCATTTGCTAAATTTTGAGGATAGTAAGATTTTATTTTAGGATATTGAAAATTAGAAACACGTTTTTCGAAAACACCATCACTATATAAAGGATGCGAATACTTTATGTTTGTTAATCGTTTTTCTATTTTAGAAAGTTTAGAAAAAGGAGCAAGGTTATAACTTAATAATAGGTTGTTGTATTCTTGAATATTAATTTCTTCGGAAGGAATAACAGCCAAAATACCACCATTACTTGTAAATGCTTTTAAAGCCGTTGTTAAAGAACTTGGTATTTGTTTTAACTCGTTTAAAACAATAAGATTTTGATTGGTAATATCGCTATAATTTAACTGATTAAAAGCAGTAGCTTTATAGTTGAATTCGTTTGCTGTGTATATGCTTTTTAAGAAATCGTTTTTAGTTTCATTAATAGCTAAAACATTAATTTTAGAGTTGTTATTAATGTTAAAAAACAATGTGTTGTCAAACTGAAGGTTAACATCTTCTATAGTTACTTTTCCATCAATACGCTCATTTGTTGGTAAGGTAAAAACAGTAGTTGCTTTATCTGTTATTTTAACCGAAGATTTAGTGAGTAAACTTCCATTGTTATATAAAGAAATAGGAAGGTTTTCTATTGTATTACCATTGTTTTTTAGGCTAACCGTTAATTCTATATTGCTAGATGTTCTTTTAGAAATGTAAACACTATCAATAGTAACATTACTATTACTAACAGGTTTTAATTGTACTAAATTAAGGTTGGTATTCTCATCTCCTTTAGCACTAAAATTGGTTTCTTTTTGCTGAAAATCGCTAATAAACACTAAGTTTTTAATGGTATTATCGTTTTTAGAGAAGTACTTTTTACTTTTTAGCAAAGCAGCATCGTAAGGCAATTGGTTTGTAGAGTAGTTAAGTTGCAACAAATCATTAGTAATGGCTTTTACAGTTGTGTTTCTAAAGCTATTATCATTTGTAATAAGCGAGATGTTTTCATCTTCTGGAACACTACTAATAATATCGCTTACAGCACGTTTTAGTAATTCGCCCTTATCTCCTTTTACTTGCATGCTAAAAGAGTTATCTAGATAGATTACAGTCTCCGATTTAGTATTAAAAGTTTTGTTTTTTGATGTAAAAGGTTGCGCAAAAGCAATAACTATTGCAGCAAGAATACCCATTCTTGTTAATAGCGTTAGCCACTTTTTTATTTGAGCACTTTTACGCGTTTGTAAAGAGACTTTCTTTAAAAAAGCAACGTTAGTAAACGCTTCTGTTTTAAATTTACGTAACTGAAATAAGTGAACAATAATTGGGATTAGCAGTAATAATAAGGCGTAAAGAAGTTCTGGATTTTTAAACTGCATTGCTAATTTTGATTAAGCAAATATAAAACTAATACTCAAATATGAGACCCTTTAACAAAAGAAAAAATAATCTCTCATCGATTCTTTTTTCAATTTAGAAAAATACGTTCTAATAATTACTTGTTCTTCTTTATTAGCAACGCTTACAATACTTTGAAAATGCGCTAATGTTTCTAAATGTTGAAATGGTTTCATTTCTACATCGTAAATATGTTTGCCTATTTTTTTAGGATTATCGCAAATCCATTGAAACGGAATATTTAAAGCAATTAATTTTTTAGCAATTGTTTTACCTTTATTTCCTGCTCCCCAAATTACTAATGGTTTCGATTTATCGAAATCTAATTTTAGAAAATAGTGCAGTTTAATGTCTATAAAACTGTTTTCGGCATAATTCGCATCTGTTCTAGAGGCACGTGTACCATAATCTCTCCATAAATGAAGCACTTTTTTACACGGTATTACTTTGTAATTAGCTTCGTAAAACCTAAAGGTTAAATCGTAATCTTCTGGATAGCGTGTAGGATTAAAAGCATCAATAGCTAGTAAGTCTTCTTTGGCAATCATCCAAGATGGAGAAGGGATTACACATTCTTTATAAATTTCAGAATAATTAGTACCTTCTGTAGTTAAACTGTTTAACCATTGTTCGTATTTTCTATAGCCATCGCTTATGCCTTCCGCAGAAAAATAACTAACCAATCCAGTTGCTATGTGGTTTTTTCCGTGTAGTTGTAAATTATTAAAGAGTGTTTCAAGTTTAATGTCTGGCATAATATCATCACTATCCATTCTAGTAATGTAGTCTCCTTTAGATTTTGAAAATGCCAGTTTTAAGGCATTAATAATTCCGGAACCTTCGTTTTTATATAATTTAATTCTATTATCTTTTTTAGCATAATCGTTAACCAAATTATAACTGTTATCTGTAGAATTATCGTCTATAATTAGTAGCTCCCAATTAGTGTGTGTTTGGTTTATTATGGAAACTAAACACTCGTCAAGAAATTCTTGAGTGTTTTTAAAAGGAATTAATACGCTAATTAGTGACTGCTGCATAGTTGCAATATAATATTCTGAAGCTTTGAATTTAACAGATATTAACAAAATTTTATAATTTGTAAATGTAACAGATTGTACATTTGGTCGTCATACTATTTTACACCATTAATAAAAAACCAATAAAAATGAAAAAACACCTATTAAGTGTTGCATTTGCTGGAGTTCTTCTAGTAGGTTGTAACGCTACAAAAACTGCTAGCGGAAAAGCTACAAACGATTTAGCTTCTTTAAATCCTATTGAAGCAACTTTAGATTTAACTAAAGTAATAGACGATAAAGCACCAGTTGTAATTAATCCTGGACGTTTTGCAGTAGAAACAGTAACGTATAGATTACCAAGAGTGGTACAAGGAACCTATTCTGTTAGTGATTTTGGAAAGTATGTAGACGATTTTAAAGCTATCGATTATAAAGGAAACGAATTACTAGTTGTAAAAACAGATACCAATACTTGGACTATTGCTAATGCTGCGAATTTAGACATGGTAACTTACAATGTTAACGATACTTTCGATATGGAAGCTAAAGGTGGTGGAATTGGTTTAGAAGTACCATTTTCTCCAGCAGGTACAAATATTGAGACTACAAATTACGTATTAAACTTACATGGTTTTATTGGGTATTTTGATTCTTTAAAAACTGCACAATATAAATTAGATGTTACTGCACCAAAAACAATGTTAAAAACATCTGCTTTACAGGAAACAGGAACAAAAATGAATGACGATGGCGTATCTATGACTTCTAGTTATTTAGCACCTAGATATTTTGATATTACAGATAATCCAATGTTTTACGGAGCATTAGATGTTGAAGAATTTCAAGTTGGAGATATTAAAATTGTATTAAGTGTATATTCTCCAAACAAAGTACATTCTGCTGAAAAAATTAAGGCAGTAATGGAGAAAATGATGCTAGCACAAAAAGCATATTTAGGTAATGTGAATACAACGCCTCGTTATGATATTTATTTATATTTATCTGAAGGTAAAGAAGAATCACCAAAAGGATTTGGAGCATTAGAACACCACACGTCTACAGTGGTAGTTTTACCAGAAGCGATGCCTTTTGAAGCATTATCTGAAAGCATGATTGATGTTGTTTCTCACGAGTTTTTTCATATTGTAACACCCTTAAGTGTGCACTCTGAAGATGTTCATTATTTCGATTACAATCAACCAACATTCTCTAAGCATTTATGGATGTATGAAGGTGTAACAGAATATTTTGCGACGTTGTTTCAAGTAGATCAAGGTTTAGTTACAGAAGATGAATTTTTTACTAAAGTAATGGGTAAAATTAAGTCTGCAGCTAACATGAATGATGCTATGAGTTTCACAGAAATGAGTGAAAATATCTTAGATGAGCCATACGCACCACAATACGTAAACGTATATTCTAAAGGCGCTTTAATTGGTATGTGTATTGATGTTTTATTACGCGAAGAAAGTAATGGAAATAGAGGAATCTTATCTTTAATGAAAGAATTATCTCTTAAATACGGAAAAAATAAGCCTTTTGAAGATGATAACTTAATTGCTGAAATTACAGAAATGACATATCCTTCTATTGGTGAGTTTTTAAACACTCACGTTGTTGGTGGAACACCAATTAACTATAACGACTTTTTTGCTAAAGCTGGTTTAATATTAGCAGAAGCAAAAGTGAAAACAAACTATATCCAGAATGATGGGACTTTAATTTTTGCACCAGATATGGCAACAATGACGCTTCCTTTCTCTGAAGCTGTAAAGAACAATAGTTTCTGGGCAGAAAACGGAGTTTTACCAGGAGATGTTATTAAAACTATCGATGGTAAAGAGTTAACAATGGCTAACGCTCAACAAATGTTAACGGAGGTTTATATGTGGAAACCAGGAAGAGATATCGATGTTAAAATAGATAGAAAAGGTAAAGAGGTTATTGTTAAAACAACATTAACACAATCTTACACTACAGGTTCTAGTTTAGCTGTAGATCCAAATGCAACACCTAAGCAAAATACGCTACGTGAAGCTTGGTTAAAAGGATAATAAACTCTTGCTAAAACAAGGAATCTTTTATATTAAAAAAGCCTGTTGAATACTTATATTCAACAGGCTTTTTTTTTGTTTTTTATTATTTTGTTAAATGATAATCTGGTTTAGCTATAGTGAAATTAAAACTAGTTTTTTCTCCTAATTTAGAATCTACTGTTATTGTTCCACCTAATGATTTTACTAAGTTTTGTACTGTAGATAAACCAATACCATGCCCTTTGTTACCATTTCTGTCTAAGTTTCCAACGGTAGAAAATAAATCGAAAATAGATTCTAGTTTGTCTTCGGGAATACCAACACCATTATCTGTTATCGAGAAATTGTAAAAATCATCTGTTATAAGACAAGAGATATCAATTACTGTATTTTCCTTATCGTTATATTTTAAGCTATTGCCAATAAGATTAAGGAGTATTTGTTCTAAAGCTACACGATTACAAACCATTTCAATATCCTCTTCTGGGAAATTAATATCGCAATTGGTGTTAATTTGTAATAAATCGACCAAATCTTCTAGTAGATGATTTACATAAAAAGATTCATGCCTGCCTTCAACTTTGTCACTTTCATAATGCTCTAATAAATTAGAAATATATTCGCTTAAAGTAAACGAAGCTCTTTTTAAATTACCTAAATACTCTAAACCTTTTTCGTCAAGTTTTCCTTCATATTTCTTTTTTAAAATATCTGAAGTTATTATCATATTAGCCAAAGGCATCTTCATGTCATGAGATACGTGGCCAGCGAAATTTTTTAATTTTTCGTTTTGTTGCACTAGTTCTTTACGTACTTCTCTAAGTTCTAAATTGTTTTTTCTAAGTTCGAAAAGTTGTACCACTTGTTTTGCTAAAACAATTAGCATTTCTTTTTGTTTCTTATTTAAAACTCTTGGTTTTGTATCAAAAATGCAAAGTGTTCCTAATGCAAAACCATCAGCATTTATTAAAGGAACTCCAGCATAAAAAATAGCTTTATGCTCTTTAACTAATGGGTTATCCTTAAATATTTCATCTTTTCTAGCATCTTCAACAATAAACAAATTGTCTTCACTTAAAATAGCATGGCCACAAAAAGAAGTAGATCTTGGAGACTCGTTAAAAGAAACACCATGATGTGATTTTAGAAAGTTTCTTTCAAGATCTAAAAGCGTTACTAATGCAATAGGAACGTCTATAACATTAGAAATTAAACTTGTAATGTTATCGAAATCTTCTTCTGGTAAAGTATCTAAAAGCTGGTATGAGTTAACCGCTTTAAGTCGAGCAGATTCGTTTTTAGGAATTTTAGGAGCTATCAAATTAAAACTATGCTTAAGTGGTTTAATATTAGTATATTATACTAGTGTGTAATGTGTTTATCCTTTGGTTCAAAGTTAAGCAAAATAAAAATTGAAGTTTTATTTTTTTATGATTGAAAAATAAGAAGCAATAGGAAACTATTTAAAGATATTAATACTGATTCCTCAAACTAAAAGCCTTCAAAAACACCTAATCCAAATAAGGCAAAATCGTATTTTACAGGATCGTTTATGTCTAGTTTTCTAAGGGAGGTGTCTAGTTCTGATAAAGCTTTACCGTCATTTTGCTTTCGGTTTAAAAGGCCAAGTTTTCTTGCTACATTTCCAGAGTGCACATCTAACGGACAAGATAATTGTGAAGGTGATAGTGATTTCCAAATACCAAAATCTACTCCAGTATTATCGTCTCTAACCATCCAACGTAAAAACATGTTTATGCGTTTTGCTGCCGAATTTTTAAGTGGGTCACTAACATGTTTTTGAGTGCGTTGTAAATGTTCAATTTCGAAAAAAGAGTGTTTAAAATAATGTATTGCTTTTTGTAACGAATCCTTTTCGGCATGTTTAGCAAATACAGCTTCTAAGCCCTTATGGTTTGTATAAATATGTTGAAGGCTTTTTATAAACGTAATAAAGTCGAAACCATTAAAAGTTCTGTGGACAAAAGGTTCTAATTTCTTTAAATCTTCTTCTTGATGATTTATTATAAAATCGTGAGGAGAATGATCAAGTAAATCCATCATTTTATTAGCATTGTTAATAATGCTTTTTCTGTTTCCCCAAGCAATAGTTGCGCTTAAAAAACCTGCAATTTCAATGTCTTCTTTTTTACTAAATAAATGCGGAATCTGTATTGGGTCGCTAGTAATAAAATCTGGTCTATTATATTGTTCTACTTTAGCGTCTAAAAATTCTTTGAGTTCGGTTTTATTCATATTTAAATATCCATAAATAATAAACTAGGCACAATTAAGATGCCATTAAATAGCATGTGGAATAAAATAGCATAAATAAACCCTAACTTTATTCGTGTGTAACCTAATATTAAGCCTAAAGTAATTTGTGGTGAAATTAATATTGGTGAAATTATTAATATCGTAGTAGAGATTTCGTAATTGGTAATATGTATTATCCCAAAGAGTAAAGCGAAACCATAATATATATATTTAAAATATTTTTTATTACAGAATAAGGTTAAAGGCGCTCTAAAAAATAGTTCTTCAAAAATTGGTGCAGCAATTACTGCCATTAAAAATATAACGGTTTTTGGTTTTTCGTTTAAAAGCTTACTTATGGCATGAGAATCCATTTCAATAAAACCAAACTGCGCTAAAATTGAAATTAAAACACCTAATGTAAAAGAAGTTCCAAAAGCGATTAATAGTAATTTAGATAGTGCTTTTAATTTTTCTAAGACAGAAATTTGTAATGTTTCGCAATTAGGTTCTTTTATATAATTAACTAATTCATTAAGCGTTGTTTGCATAGTAATTATAGAACAATTTTACCATCTACCATTGTTAGTTTTCTATCTGCTAAATTTGCTAATTCTTCATTATGTGTTACAATAACAAAAGTTTGTCCAAATTCGTCACGTAGTTTAAAGAATAAGCTATGAAGATTTTCTGCACTTTCACTATCTAGATTTCCAGAAGGTTCATCGGCAAAAATAAGACTTGGATTGTTTATTAATGCTCTTGCAACTGCAACACGTTGTTGTTCTCCTCCAGAGAGTTCGTTTGGTTTGTGGTTGTGTCTATGCGATAAACCTAAAAAATCTAATAATTCTTTAGCACGTTTTATAGCTTCAGCTTTAGGTGTTTTTTTTATAAATGCAGGAATGCATACATTTTCTATGGCTGTAAATTCTGGTAATAATTGATGAAACTGAAAAATAAAACCGATATGTTCGTTTCTAAATTTAGCCAGTTGTTTTTCAGAAAGTGAACTAATATTTTCACCATTAATTATAAGTGAAGCATCTTCGGTTTTAGAAATTGTATCTAAAGTACCTAAAATTTGTAATAAGGTTGTTTTTCCAGCACCAGAAGTACCAACAATAGAAACGACTTCGCCTTTTTTAATATGAACGTTTACGCCTTTTAAAACGTGTAAATCGTCGTAATATTTATGTATGTTTTCAGCTTTAATCATATAAAAAAATAAGAAGTTGAAAATTACTACATTACAAACTAATGTACAACTTTATATGGTTTTAGATTTTCCTTTAAAAACGTTTTTTAAATTACTATAGTCTATAAAGTATACCATTTTAAGAGAGAAGGTGTTACCATTTGGTTGGTCGAATAGGTCTTTTAAACTGTCATTAAAAGCTTGTGCTCCATCATTACTATAATTAAAAATACGATTACGGTATTGTGCAGTTAAAAAACTTCCAGGAGCAAATTGTAAAGAATAAGTTAAGTTTAAGTTCCAAGTACTAAAGTTTACATCTGGATCGTCTATATCGTCTTTTGTGTAATTATCGTCTCTATTTAATCTTCCATTATCACCCAATGCATAGATGTCATTTTCATATTGTACAGCACTCCAATAGTTTCTAAAACTTAAGGTTAAGCTATTCATAGCATTAAAATTATAACTTGTAGAAATGCTGTTTTCTATAGTAATCTGGTCGCGTTGACCATAAATAATATCGTCTCCAATAAAATCTATAAAACCACGTTCGCGAAGTTCTTGATCCCATTCAAAAGAATAGACAACTATAAAATTTTCGTTAAATTTTATTCTTGGCTCGATTTCAAAAAACACACTTTCATAACTTCTACTGTCTTCAAAAAGTGTTTCGTAGCCTACATTTACATCAATAGCAAAGGTTTTATTGTAGTTGGTAGATATAAATGTACTTGTGTTTAACCAATCTTCAGTTATAAAATAACGACCATCTACTCGAGGTCCAAAATAATCGTATTGTTTTCCAGGTTGTACATTAAAATTACCACCATAAGCCATTAAACTCTTTTTGCCAACAGCAAAAACACGACCACCAAAGTTCTTTCCTGTGTAAGTGTTTGGCTCGTATAATTGGTTGTAATTAGCCCAGAAATTAAGACTAAAATTATTGTGTTTTTCGGTAGGTTCGAAAATTTGGTAAGAGCCATCGACACTAAAATTATTATAGTTATTTCTAAATAAAATTCCCATATCGTTAATATCGTAGTCTTTATCTGCTAATCCATGAAAAGCACTCCATCTATATTTACCACTATTTTTACCAATACCTAAAGAGGTGCTAATTCCTGTTTTAGTGCCTTCTACAAGATTAAGGTTACTCATTTTAACCTCTGCAATAGCTCCATAAGTATTGTTTTTGTTCTTTAAATCGAAAAGCAAACCAGTAACATTAGCATCTCTAGAGCCAGATCCATCTCTGGTAACATTTGTATTAATTAAGCTTACAGAAGAGTTCTTATTAAACTGCTGGTCTACAACAAGAATATTATAATTAGTTATAGGTTCTACAGTTTCGTTACGTTTATCACCAGTTACGGTATCTAAAATATCGACATCAGTTTCTTCGGTAATGGCATTAAAAAAACCAATTCCTAAACCGTTTTTTGTTCTTCCAGATACTTTTACTGCGTTAAGTAAATTTGTTTTTCTAGGAAACTTGCCATCAATAACTTCGTTAGTTCCAAGCGTTGGATCTCCAATTGGAGCACTACCAATACGTCTTGTGTAGAATAAGTTTCCTTTGGTAAATAAATCTGTTCCTTCTGTAAAGAATTGTCGTTGCTCGGAAAACTGTTGTTCAAAAGGCCCTAGGTTTAGTTGTACATCGTCGAAACCAACTTGACTAAAATCTGGAATTAGCGTAGCATCTAATGTAAAATTTTCTGTAATACCGTATTTTATATCTAATCCTGCATTGTAATTTGGTTTAAAATCCGAATCGTAAACTATAGAAGCAAAAGGATAAAAACTTAAACGTGTTGGTGGTTCTAGATTTTTTAATCCATTTAATTCACCATTAAAATAACCAATTCCAGCTCCACTTGTAATATCTACTGCATTCCATGTTACTTGTTCGCGTGTATCTCTATAATGTCTATGAAATTGAATTCCCCAAGTTGGGCTTTCTTGTTGTGTAAAACGTAGTGCTCTGTAAGGAATTTTCATCTCAACAATCCAACCATCTTCAACGGTTTTAGTTGCACTTTCCCAAACAGCATTCCATCCAAAATCTTCACCATTACTTGGGCTTTCGGTAGCATCTGCTTGTGTTCCAGAACTAAATACAAAAAATTCTGAATTGTTTTGTGCATCGTTATTAGGGTTAAATATAGCTGCAAAAAAATCGGACTGTCCAAAATCATCACGTTGCGTAAACTGCTTCATCATGTCTTCGGGATTATCGTACAAATAAGCCGAAATATATATTCCAGAATCGTCGTAAGTCATTTTAACTTCTGTACGTTTATTTTCTGGCATTATTTTACCTACAGTTGGCCTAAACTCAATAAAATCTGTTGCTATTTGTGCTGTTTTCCATACTTCGTCGTCCAATATGCCATCAATTTTTGGTGCCTTATCTGTTCGTGAAATAGTATACGTTTTTTTATCTTGAGCAGTAACTTGAAATGACAGAAGAAATACGAAAGCAATAATTGAAAAAAGTTTCATTTAAAATGTGATTAGTTAATAATTGATAGCCTAAAGACTTCAATATTTTTAGTTTGTTACAGTTTAGTTTAACAAATCTACTTTTAGATGTATATTATTTTCATAATTAAAAGTTAAAATAATAAGCTAACGTAAGGTCTCATGTATTAAATAGACTTTTTTAATTAAATTTAAATAATGGAAAATGAAAAATTAAAAATAGCAACTTTTGCAAATGGTTGTTTTTGGTGTACAGAAGCCGTATTTAATAGAGTAATAGGAGTAGAGAAAGTAATTTCTGGTTTTACTGGCGGAAATATTAAAAATCCTGCATACAGAGAAATTACGACAGGTAGGACAGGACATGCAGAAGGTATTCAGATTTTTTATAATGAAACACTAATTAGTTATATCGAATTGCTAGAGATTTTCTTTGCAACTCACGACCCAACAACATTAAATAGGCAAAACCATGATGTTGGTACGCAATATAGATCGGCAATTTTTTATCATTCTGAAGATCAAAAGCATCAGGCTGAAGCTTTTATTACACATTTAGATTCTGAACAGATTTTCGATAGTAAAATTGTAACAGAAGTTACTGCTTTTGATGTTTTTTATAATGCTGAAGCAGACCACCATGAGTATTACGAACGTAATTATGAAAATTCGTATTGTCAATTCGTTATTCATCCAAAACTTGAAAAACTAAATACTTACTACAGCGATAAATTAAAGTAATAGTATTTAAAAATTGCAACCAAGAAAATGCAAGAAAATGGAATTTAAACAATTTGAAGAGTATAACATACAAGTTACAGACGACGTTAAGGAGCGTTATAAAAATATAATTGAAGATTTAGGAGAAGACACCAAGCGAGAGTGGTTATTAAAAATGCCAGAACGTGCTTGCTAAAGTCATGTAACTTTTAATACAAGGTTATCAAGATGCTGCCGAGATTTTAAAAGGTGCTATGTTTAAGGAAGATTATAACGATATGGTAATTGTAAAAAACATCGCGTTATATTCGCTTTACGAACACCATGTTTCACCATTTTTTTGTAAAGCACATATTGCTTACATACCAAATAGACGTATTGTTGACTTAAGTAAATAACCAAGAATTGTAGATGTCTTTTTAAGACGTTTACAAGTACAAGAGCGTTTAACACACCAAATACTAGATTGTATAAACGATACTTTAAAACCTGTAGGAGTTGCAGTTGTAATAGAAGCGTTTCACATGTGTATGATGATGCGTGGTGTGCAAAAACAAAATTCTACAACAAGACCTGGATTTAGAGGTGCTTTTGAAAATATTGAAACACGTACAGAATTTTAAAATTAATAAGTTCTAGTTTAGAATAGAAGATATTTCAAGCTAATTTAGAAATTACATTATTTTGGTTGTTTTTGTAACAAAACGTATAAAACACTTACTTATAGTTAAATAGATTCTTTTTTTTTGAAATATGAAGCGAAATTTTATTGCGCTAACTAAAAACGGAACACTATTTGCTTTATAAAAAGTATTAACAGACACAACACAATGAATTTAGAAAACACAAACAAGTACAAAATATTAGCAGCCAGTATCATTTTTGATGCAGTAGGTTATGCCAGCTTTATTATTCCTGGAATAGGAGAGATAATAGATGTGGTTTGGGCTCCAGCATCGGCTTACTTAATGACAAAACTTTATAAAGGTACAGCAGGAAAAGTAGGTGCAGCAGTTTCTTTTATTGAAGAAGCAATGCCAGGATTAGACGTAATACCAACATTTACATTAATGTGGTTGTACACTTATGTTTTTAAAACAAAAACAGAAGAAACAATTATTGAAGTGAATTAATTTACTTGATAATTTTAGATATAAAAAAAAGCACGCGTTTGCGTGCTTTTTTTGTTTTTAAAGTTACTTAAAATGTTATGCTTTCTAGTAAATAATTGAAGTCTTCGAAATTAAATTAACGTTTAGTATAAGAAACGTAGGGCAGGTGATAAGCGATACGTTTCGGTTTGGCGACTTTGTAAATAATCACAGAACTTTTGATTAAGCACAAAAGCCCTATGCTTTCTTATACCTTGTTACCATTAGTTTTTCTCTAACTGTTTCATTTCAAAAAAAAACGTTTAAATACGCTTTTTATCGATAAATAGACTACATTGTTTAATATTAACACAGATTAGTTAATCTTCTTCACTCTACATTTGGGTCGAAAAAAGACATAATCTTTAAAAAAAGCCCCAATGAGAAACACTACACTTGTAGCATGTCTATTACTTGCTACACAATTAATTTATTCACAACAAACCATTCCCGCATCAGGAGGAGAAGCCACAGGCAGTGGAGGTTCATCCAGTTATTCTGTAGGTCAGTTGGCTTATAACACTAATACTGGGTCTAATGGTTCAGTATCTCAAGGTGTACAGCAAAGTATCGAGCTCTTTACATTAAGCAATCCAGAATTGACTACCGTAAATTTATCAGCAGTAACCTATCCGAATCCAACGTCAGATTATATCATATTGAAGATTTCAGATAGCACTCTAGATAATTTAAGCTACACTCTTATAGACGTTAATGGTAAAGCCATAACTAATGGAAAAATTACAAATGTAGACACACAAATTAAAATGCAACATTTATCCACAGGAATGTACATTTTAAAAATAAACCAAAACAACCAAGAATTAAAAACCTTTAAAATCATTAAAAAATAACAAAGAGATGAAAAAAATCTACACATTTATAGCGGCAGTATTATTAGCTGCAACAAGTTTTTCCCAAGCGCCCGAAAAGATGAGTTATCAAGCCGTGGTAAGAAACAGTGGCGATAATTTAGTAGTAAGCCAAACTTTAGGTGTGCAAATAAGCATTTTAAAAAACACTGCTACAGGAACTGCAGTTTATGTAGAAACCCAAACGCCAACTACTAATGTAAATGGTTTAGTGACTTTAGAGATAGGAACAGGTATTACCTCAGATGATTTTACAGCCATAGATTGGTCAACAGGCCCTTACTTTATAAAAACAGAAACCGATCCAACTGGAGGTGTCAATTACACTATAACAGGAACAAGCCAACTAATGAGCGTACCGTATGCCTTACAGGCAAAAACAGCTACAAATGGTCTGCCTTCTGGAGGTACAGAGGAACAAATATTACAGATTATAAACGGCGTTGCAACTTGGGCTGATGCTGCTTCAACAAATGCATATTATGAGGACGCAGATGGTGATGGATATGGTAATATAAACACTCTTTTTTTAGCAACTTTAGCACCCAATGGATATGTTACTGATAATACGGATTGTGATGATACTGATTCTGATAAATTCCCAGGTCAAACGTGGTATATAGATGCCGATGGTGATGGTTATGGAGTTTCAAGTGCGATTTCTTGCGAACGTCCTACGAATGGATTTTTAGTTTCTGAATTATCAGGGACAGGCACCGATGATTGTGATGATACTGATTCTGATGAATTTCCAGGTCAAACGTGGTATATAGATGCGGATGGTGATGGTTATGGAGTTTCAAGTACGATTTCTTGCGAACGTCCTACGAATGGATTTATACTTTCTGAATTATCAGGAACAGGCACCGATGATTGTGATGACTTAGAAGCGTCTATCAATCCAGGTGCATCTGAAATTTTCGGGAATAATGTTGATAATAATTGTAATGGCGAAATTGATGAAATGGAAATAGGTCAAATTCATGAAGGTGGTATAATCTTTTATATATTTCAAGATGGCGATACCGGCTATATTGTAGGAGAAATACACGGTTTAGTTTGTGCTGTAGAAGACCAAAGTTCTGGAATACGGTGGCACAATGGGTCTAATCTTACTACAGGAGCAACAGAGACAGCCATAACCACAGGAGCTAGTAATACTGATGCTATTATAAGTGTTCAAGGCGCAACAGAAACAAATTATGCAGCAGGATTGGCAAGAGCTTATAATGGTGGTAGTTTTAACGATTGGTTCTTACCCAGCAAAGATGAACTCAACGAGATGTACCAGAATAAGGCAACTATTGAGGTTACAGCAACATCGAATGGTGGCAGCAGTTTTGATACTAGTAACTTCTATTGGAGTTCTACCGAGAACCAAATCAACAGCGCTTGGAGCCAGAGCTTAGATACTGGAGCCCAGTCCCCCAACGTTAAAAAATACATCGCATGGGTGGTGCGCGCAGTTCGAGCTTTTTAACAATTTAGTTATTTAAAATAATATCGCGTAAGCGGTCGCTTTTACAAAATAAAAAACCAATTCTATTTTAAAGTAGTAGAATTGGTTTATTGTTTTGGAGTAATTAGTGCCAACGTAACAATGATATAAGATCGTTTTAATGTTTTATATCAGCAGTTAGTTTAATTTCGAAGGTCGGCTATTTTTTTGACAAAGTCAAGTTTTTGTTTTCCCAAGTATACTGTAAATCTACATCCTTTTTCCAGCCCATACTTTCGTACAAATATTGCGCAGGATTATCTGTTTCCGTTTGTAAGGCCACAAACTTACAATGGTCTTGCTTTGCTCTTTCTTTAGCTTGGTTTAGTAAAGCTACACCAATACCTTTTTTACGATAGTTTTTGTCTACATACAAATCGTTTAAAATATAAATAGGTTGCATACCAACCGAGGTGAAGCTATGAAATAAATGCATAAAACCAACAGGTTTGTCTTCCGCGTAAGCGATATAAATTATAGTATCCTGTTTTTGTAAACGTTGTTTTAAAAACGTTTTTGCAGCTTCTGGATTACTGGTTTGTCTATAGAAAACTCTATAACCATCGAATAATGGTACGAGGTCGTTAAGGTGTTGTATTTGGGCTTTAATTATGGTCATAATATACTATTGTTAAACAAAAAAAATCTGTAACCGAAGTTACAGATTTTATATGTATTTAGAATGCTTAGTTTAGTTAGAATTCTTATGCTTATTTCTTTCGTCTTGCAATTGCCTACGTACTTTTTGTTCGCGTTCTAAAGCGATACGTCTGTGGTCTTCGAACTCTTCTTCTGTTTCTGCTAAAGATTTTTGAGCTTCTTTAGTAATAGAATTACTACTTTTAAAGCGATACATAAAGAATAAAGCTAATGCTAATAAACCACCAATAATAGACCACATAAGCCCATTATAACCACCTTTGCTCATTTGTATTCCAAAAAGAGACATACTGTCTTTTTCTGTATTTGTTTGTTCTAAAGTGCCTTTAGTAGAAGATAGGCTCGTTTTTAATTTAGATATTTCCTCGTCTTGTTTTGTAACAATAGCCTTAGTATCGTTAAGTGTTATGTGCACAGCTTTTAAAGAGTCTAAGGTGTTTTTTTTGATTTTCTCTATCCATTGTACTTTAATTACTTCGTAACGTTGTCCACGTTGATCTTTCCAACCATTAGATTTTTTGGTTAGATATTCAAACTGGTTTTCTATCGAACCACTATCTAAAGACAGTTTATCGTCTGCATCTACAGTTTCAGTTTGTGCTTGAATTTGTATTGAAAAAAAGGCTAATAATAGAAGTAAGGTAACTTTAGTAAAGTTCATTTTTATAATGTTGATTATTTCCTGCTGCAAAAGTAAAAAATATAGTTCGGTTTAATTGTATAATACTACAAAAGCCTCACATTTTGTGAAGCTTTTATATATACGTGTAAAATATAGCGCTTAGATGTTAATGGTGCTTAATTCTATTGTGTTTTGAATATTAGTCGTGTCTAAGTTGTATTGGTAAATGCCAGAATCTCCAACAAGAATTAATAAGTTGTCTTGAATAATAACATCGAAGGCATCGCGATTAATATTGTGAACTAGTTGTGCATTCTCAGGATCTGAAATATCGAATATTTTAACCTCGTCGTCACAAACAATTAAATAATTGTTGTACAAGCCTAAACCAATAGGTCTTGTTAAATTTCGAGTTGAAATTAATAACGGATTCTCTAAGTCTTCAACATTATAAATTTGTAGCTGGTTTAATGTATTACCACAGCCAATATTAGAATGTAAGGTTACAAACGCATGCGTGAAATTTGCAACCACAGGATCGCAAGCTGTAAAATGTTGTGCTTCAGATAAGAATGTAGGTGTTTCTGGGTTGTTTACACTATAGATGTACATACCATTTTGAGAACCTATAAAAAGATATTCTTTATAGTTAAAAAGTGTTTCGATATTAAAACCAATTTGTACTTCGTTTACTTGTACTGGTTGCTCGTTATCTAGTATGCTAAACACATTTAAATCTTGATTGTCTACTGTGTAAAGGTAATCGTTAAAGGTTGTAAATCGTGCTAGAGAGCCTCCTTGCCCTGTAGATTCGTTAGCACTACTAAAACTGCTATTATCATTACTATCTGAGCTCGAATCGCAACCCAAAACCAATAGTAAAACTAAAATCATGCTATACTTTTTCATTGTTATTCTGTTAAGATCCAGTTAATAATTATTTCGTTTGCAGGTGTGTTATGATAACAACAATTATTTGGAGGTGCCAATTCTGGAAAGGTGTTGCTAATGCGTTTTGTGATTTCGATAGTATTATTAGCGAAATTTGGTTTTACTGCTATTAAATCTGTTGCGTTGTTTATGTAAAGTACTTCGTTTTTAATACTTAAGTCTGAAGAGCCCAACACCTTTAAAAAGGCTAAGTTTACAGGAGCAGAAGGATTAGAATTATCGAAAACATGAAAGCCTTTATTAGGTCTATTAATAAATAAAAAACCATCTTTTACGTATATTTTTCCAGTTTCTGTAATAGGTTCTGCTGGTAATAATGCTGTAGAGTTTTCAAATTCTGAAATTAGCATAGTTACAGCTTCATATTGTTGTGGTTGTTGAAATCCTGGTTCAATAATATCATCGTCAACAGTATTCCAAATACAAGCGTTTAAAAGTAAGGTCATTAAAAGTAAAATGACTTTGTAAGTTGGTTTTTTCATAGTCAATGTTTTTTATTAGATGCAATTGTTTAATAAAGGTTGCGTGCGTTAGTGTTAAATGTTGCGCAGAAAAAATCTCACAATATATGTGAGATTTTTTTGATTATTATTATGAGACCTTCATCTTCATTAAGGTAAATTCAACTGCGCATTTTACAAAAGTAAAATACTATTTCATTAATAGTAAGTATAGCGTCTCACTTTAGCAATATGCTTAGCTAAACGAATAACTTGTTGGCTGTAACCATATTCATTATCGTACCAAACATAAAGTATAGCGTTCTTTCCATCTTTTCTAACAATGGTTGCTTTACTATCGTAAATAGAAGGAGCAGAGCTACCAACAATGTCTGTAGATACAAGCTCGTCGCTCATTTCGTATTTAATTTGCTCTACTAAATCGCCTTCTAAAGCATATTTTTTTATTGTAGCATTTATGCTATCTATACTAGCTTTAGATTTTAATTCTAAGTTTAATATTGCTAAAGAACCATTAGGAACAGGAACACGAATAGCGTTAGAAGTTAATTTGCCTTCAAAACTTGGTAAAGCTTTAGAAACAGCTGCACCTGCACCAGTTTCTGTAATAACCATGTTTAATGCAGCAGCACGACCACGTCTGTATTTACTGTGGAAGTTGTCTACTAAATTTTGGTCGTTAGTATAGGCATGTATTGTTTCTAAATGTCCACTTTTTACACCATAAGTGTCTTCGATAGCTTTTAAAATAGGAGTAATAGCATTTGTAGTACAAGAAGCAGCAGAGAAAATGTCTATTTCGTCTGGATTGTTTTCTAAATGGTTTACACCGTGTACAATATTAGGAATCCCTTTTCCTGGAGCAGTTAATAAAACTTTATCTGCGCCTGGAGAATTTTTTAATCGTGTTAAGGCTTCTTTATCTCTAAAAACACCAGTGTTATCAATAATTAATGCATTGTTGATACCGTATTTTGTATAATCGATATCTTCTGGTTGGTTAGCAGAAATAATACGAACCGTTGTACCATTAATTATTAAAGACTCGTTTTCTAAATCTACAGAAACTGTTCCTGAGAAATCTCCATGAACAGAATCGTTACGTAATAGTGAAGCTCTTTTTTCTAAAACGGTAATGTCATTTTTACCACGTGTTACAATTGCTCGTAAACGTAATTGGCTACCTTTTCCAGTTCTGGTCATTAATTCGCGAGCAACTAAACGACCAATACGTCCAAAACCATAAAGCACTACGTCTTTAGGTGTTATTTCTTCAGATTTCTCAGCACCTTTTAGTTTGCTAGAAACAAAAGCAATTGCGTTTGTATGTTTTTGATCTTCTAAATGAAACTCATAAGTTAATTTTCCAATATCTAATTTAGAAGGCGGAAAGTCTAAGGATTTTATAGCTTGAGCTATTTCTACAGAATCGAAAATTGAAATTGGCTTTTGTACAAATTCACCTGCATATTCATGAAGATTTAAAATCTGACTTACGTTTCTATCGATTAATTGGTTTCTAAAAAGAACCAGTTCAATAGAGTTATCGTACCAAAGGTCGCTAACAATTTTAATAAATTCTACTGTTGCACGACGTCTGTCGGCTTGGTATGCTAATTCGTTTTCGTAGGTTTCTTTAACAGGCATTTGCTTAAGTGTTTAGTGTTGTTAAATTACTTTCAGTTATACTGATTTTTTTTGCAAAAGTATAGAATTCAAACGTTTTCGTAAAGGATTTTGAGTAAAAAAATAAAAGCGCTTTAGAATTAACTAAAGCGCTTTTTGTTTTTGTAATAGTTATAACTAACTATCTTAAGCCGTATCTAAATGTTTGACCACTAGAGTTTACTAATTCTATGCTTAGAGGCTGGTTTAAATCTCGGCTTTTAATTATATTTTGAACATCTTCAACAGAGTTTACTTTAACACCATTAATAGTTGTAATAATATCGCCACTCTTTATGCCTTCACGCGAAAAATGTTGTGCATATCCTCCTGTTATTTGAGTTATTTTAACACCATTTTTAACCTTATAATCTCTTAAATCTTTGGGTTTAGCATTTTTTATTACACCAACGTGAGGCAATATATATGTGTTGCTTTTAAGTAAAGTTACTTCGGTTTGTTGTTGTACTCCGTTTCTTAAATAATGTACAGTTATAACATCATCAGGTCTTTTAGTGTCTAAGTAACCACGTAGATCTGATAGTTTTTTAATTTCAACATTATCTATCTTTTTAATAATATCTCCACTTTTAATATCTGCTTTTTCAGCTCCAGAATCTTCTATAACTTCATCAACATAAAAACCTTCCGTTTCATTAACACTTAATTTTTCGGCATAATAACTATTTAAAGAACCACCTTGAACACCTAAAATACCATTCTGAACATTTCCAAACTCCATAATATCTTGTATCACTTTCTTTGCAATATTACTTGGTACAGCAAAAGAATAACCAATATAAGACCCTGTTTGCGATGTTATGGCAGTATTTATACCAATAAGTTCGCCATTAGTATTTACTAAAGCACCACCGGAATTTCCTGGATTTACAGCAGCATCAGTCTGTATAAAAGATTGATGACTGTCTCCAGACAAGTCTCTCGATTTTGCGCTAATAATTCCAGCAGTAACTGTTGAGGTTAAATTAAAAGGATTACCAACAGCTAAAACCCATTCGCCAATTTTTGCAGTATCACTATCACCAAAGGTTGCGTATGGTAATGTTTCATCGCTTTCAATTTTTAATAAAGCGATATCTGTTTTTGGATCTGTACCTATTATAGTAGCTTCTAATGTTCTGTTATCGTTTAGTGTAACACTTAATTTTTCAGAGGCATCAATCACGTGGTTATTTGTAATTATATAACCATCTGGCGAAATAATAACACCACTTCCAGTTCCTAATTGCTTACGTTGCTGTACACGACCCAACATTAAATCTCGCATAGATGGTTGAGTAGTAGTAATAGTAATATTTTTAACGTGCACTACAGCGTCCAAAGTTTTCTCTGCTGCAGTTGTAAAATCTATACCTTCAATAGCAGTCAAACTTGTATTAGATGCCTTATAATTTACAGGTTGAAAAATAGGTTGACTTATTTGCTCTGTTTCTACAATTGTTTGTTCTTCTTTTTCAAGAAAGGTTTTATATGTTCCTAGGGTAATTGCACCTCCCAAAACAGAAACGAAAACCAACGTTGCTAACTTTTTCATTAAAATTTAAATTTTATTTCCGTGAAAACGGAAATCTGTTCGACATTTAGTTTAGAATTACTAGTATAACTATAAAGTTAATTTTTTTATTGCTTGATAAAACCAACTTTAACGAGACATTAACAACACAAATAAATTTTCAATACACTATATTTGTCGTAGTAAAACGCAGTTAATGACACATACTTTTTATAAATACCAAGGCACAGGAAACGACTTCGTTTTTGTAGATAATCGCGAAGAGTTATTTAATAAGGATAACACCAAATTAATTGCGCATTTGTGCGATAGACGTTTTGGAGTTGGAGCAGACGGCTTGATTTTGTTAGAAAACGATTCTTCTTCAGACTTTAAAATGGTTTATTTTAATGCAGATGGAAACGAAAGTACCATGTGTGGAAATGGTGGACGTTGTATTGTCGCTTTCGCGGAAATGCTAAACATCTTTAATAAAGAGACAACATTTAATGCTATTGATGGTTTGCATGAAGCAACTATTGAAAACGGATTTGTAAAGCTGAAAATGCAAGATGTAGACACTATTGAAGTTTTCGATACTCATGCCTTTTTAAATACAGGCTCTCCACATCACGTTGCTTTAGTAGAAAATATAAAACAATTTGATGTTAAAAATGAAGGTTCTAAAATACGATATGGCAGTCCTTATAATCAAGAAGGTACGAACGTTAATTTTGTAGAGCAAATAAATACTGAAACATTTGCAGTTAGAACCTACGAAAGAGGAGTAGAAGATGAAACGTTATCTTGTGGAACAGGAGTTACAGCAGTTGCTTTAGCAATGCATAATACAGGAAAAACAAATACTCAAGAAGTTGCTCTAAACGTAGAAGGAGGAAAACTTAAAGTGTCTTTCGAGAAAACTGTTAATGGTTATAAAAATATTTGGCTTCAAGGTCCTGCAACATTAGTTTTTAAAGGTGAAATGGAATGGTAACATTAAAAGGGGAACATACCTATTTACGTGCTTTAGAGCCTGAAGATTTGGAGTTTATTCATACTATTGAAAACGACGAAATCATTTGGGAGCTAAGTAGTACGGTATCACCTTATTCTAAGTTTTTAATTAAAGAATATTTAGAGCATTCGCATAAAGATATCTATGAGGTTAAACAATTACGTTTAATAATTTCAGATTATAACGATAATGCCATTGGACTAATAGATGTTTTCGATTTCGATGTTAAAAATCGTCGTGCAGGAATAGGGATATTAATTCATAATACTAACAATAGAGCTAAAGGTCATGGAAAAGAAGCTCTAGCTTTGCTATCTAATTACTGCTTCACGCATTTAGATTTGCATCAATTATATTGTAATATTTCTGAAACTAACGAAGCAAGTATTAAGCTTTTCGAAAACCAAGGTTTCAAAAAAATAGGATTAAAAAAAGACTGGAATTTCCAAAACGGAAAATACCTTAACGAATATTTATACCAACTCATTAAATAATGTACATTAAAAAAATACTTGGAGCAATCGCAATAATAGGCATAGCTGTGGCAGCTTACTTCGCTTACTTTATCTATGGAGCAATGTTAAAACCTAACACCGCTTTTAATAATGAGGAAGCTTATATTTTTGTGCCAACCAATGCAAAGTATGCAGAGGTTAGAGAGCAATTAGAACCTTTATTAAAAGACATCGACAAATTCGATGCGCTTGCTGAGCAGAAAAAATACAATACAAACATTAAAGCTGGTCGTTTTGTTATAAAAAAGGACATGAGTAATAATGATATTATTAACTCTATTAGAAGCAAAAATGTACCATTAAAAATAGCGTTTAACAATCAAGAACGTATTGAGGATTTGGCTGGACGTATTGCTTTTCAAATAGAAGCAGATAGTTTGTCGCTTATTAATGCAATGAAAGATGAAACGTTTTTAAATAAAAACGGCTTCAATAACGAATCGGCATTATCAATGTATATTCCTAATAGTTATGAAATATACTGGAATACTTCTGCCGAAAGTTTTAGAGATAAAATGTTAAAAGAATACCAAAGGTTTTGGAATGCTTCTAGAAATGAAAAAAGAAAAGCACTAAACCTATCTATTAATGAAGTGATGTCTATAGCTGCTATTGTTCATAAGGAAACGGCAAAAGTAGATGAGCGTCCAAGAGTTGCTGGTGTTTATTTAAATAGAATAAGAAAAGGTATGCCATTACAAGCAGATCCTACAGTAATTTATGCAGTTAAAAAGCAGTCTGGAGATTTTAACCAAGTTATAAAACGTGTATTGTATAAAGATTTAGAAATAGATTCTAGGTACAATACTTATAAATATAGAGAGCTTCCACCAGGTCCTATTTTTATGCCAGATGTGTCTGCAATAGATGCTGTATTAAATTCGGAAAAGCATAGCTATATCTATTTTGTTGCTAATGTGCAAAACTTTGGTTATCATAAATTTGCTAAAACATTATCGCAACATAATGCCAATAAGCAAGAATATGTACGTTGGATAAATAAGCAAGGCGTTAATAGATAATAGTGAAGCGCCTTCTACTATATCTGTTTTTTTTTAATGTATCACTTTCTGTATTTGCACAGCATGGCAACTTCTTTAAGCCAAGCGACACTTTAAATACCAAAAGACGAAATGCAGTAGTTCTTTCTGAAGCTGCTATTGGAGGTTTAACACTTTTAGGTTTAAATCAACTTTGGTATGCAGATTACAAGCGCTCTAAGTTTCATACAATAGACGATAATAACGAGTGGCTTCAAATGGATAAGTTTGGTCATGTGTTCTCTTCTTATCAATTAGGGAAGTTTGGTGCTCAAACTTTAAATTGGAGTGGATCAAGCAAAAATGACCAATTATTATATGGTGCAACTTTAGGTTTCGCGTTTCTTACAGCTGTTGAGGTATTAGATGGTTTTTCTAGTGAATGGGGATTTAGTTGGGGAGATTTTGCTGCGAATACTACTGGTGCAGGTTTGTATGTTGGTCAAGAATTACTTTGGCAAGAGCAACGTATCGTCATGAAATACTCTTTTCATCGTACTAAATATGCTTCGCTAAGACCAGGGAAACTAGGTGATGGCTTACTAGAAGAAGCTTTAAAAGATTATAATGGACAAACCTATTGGCTTTCAACTAATGTAAATTCCTTTTTTAAAAATAGTAAAATACCAAAATGGCTAAATGTAGCTATTGGCTATGGAGGAGAAGGCATGTTGTCTGGTAATGAGGGGCTTATTGTTAATAACACGTTGATAAAACAAAACAGGCGTCGTCAATTCTATTTAAGTTTAGATGTAGATTTGACAAGAATTAAAACCGACTCTGATCTATTAAAGTTAGTTTTCAGCGTTTTTAACAGTATAAAAATTCCATTTCCTACTTTGGAATTCACCGGTAAAAGTAGCGTAAAGCTCCACTCTATCTACTTTTAAGTACAGTTAATCGATTGGTTTTCAGAGTTAAATAAAATGTTGTACATTTGCACTCGAAATTTTAGGCACGCTATTTGTTTAGTAGCTGTTTTTAAAAAATCAAATGAATATGAATAAAAAAAGTATTGCAAAGTTAGTTTCATTAGCGTTTACAATATGTATTTTAATTATAGTATCGCTATCAAACAATTCTAATATCAAAGAGTATGCTCTGTTAGAAGACGACACTATTGAAGTTCAACAATTGGACAATACAATAGTTCAAGAAAAAACCGTAAGTGTATCTTCTATTGGGTATAAAAATGTTTTTTCTCCAGAGTTAGGTAAATCTTTCACTGGTTTTAAGGAGAAACTAGGTTTTAAAGAATCTCAAAACGATTATTTTAGAGTTAATACTTTGGGTTATTTAGGAAAATACCAATTTGGTAGAAGTACTTTAGAACTAATTGGTATTAATGATACAAAGCACTTTTTAAATACTCCAGAATTACAAGAGAAAGCATTTATTGCAAATGCTGAACGTAACAAATGGGTATTAAGAAGAGATATTAAGCGTTTTGTAGGCAAAAGTATTAATGGTATTGAAGTAACAGAATCTGGAATATTAGCAGCTGCACATCTTGCTGGTCCAGGAGGTGTAAAAAAATACTTAAGAAGTTACGGTTCTAATGGTTTTGAGGATGCTTACGGAACATCTATTAAAAACTACATGAAACGTTTTCAAGGTTACGATACATCTAGAATTATAGCAAACAAAAAAGCAAAAGTATTAATTAACGTTTAGTTGATATTCAATTTTAGCTTTTATGAATAATAAATAACGTTGGTCTTTTATGAAGGTCGACGTTATTTCTTTTCCAATCGTTTGCAGACATTGTTTTTATATACTCTGAAGGCAATGTAATATCGCAAGCCACACAAATGTCTGTATTACCATTTAGGGTATTACACAAATCTTCTAAAAATTTATTGTTTCTATACGGTGTTTCAATAAACAGTTGAGATTGGTTGTGCTCGTAAGATAAGCGCTCTAAGCGTTTAATCTCTTGTTTGCGTTCACTTTTATCTATTGGTAAATAGCCATTAAAAGCAAAGCTCTGACCATTCATTCCAGAACTCATCATTGCCATTAATATAGACGAAGGTCCAACCAATGGAACTACCTTGATATCGAATTCATGAGCTAATTTAACGATGTCGGCTCCTGGATCTGCAACACCTGGACAACCTGCTTCAGAAATTAAACCGACATTTAAACCTTCTTTACAAGGCTCTAAATAGGTTGGTAACTCACTAATGTCTGTAAATTTGTTTAATGGAAACAGTGTTAGGCTTGATTGCTCTTTATTAGGGCAAATTTTCTTGATGTCGCGTCTAGCTGTCTTTTCGTTTTCAACAATAAAAATATCTATTTGCTCAATGGCATTTTTTACTGTTAATGGTAAAACGTTTAAAGGATCTGTGTCGCCTAATGTTGTTGGAATAAGATATAGTTTTCCGTAAGTGTCGTTCATTTATTTAATAAGTAGTTTTTTTATTGTTTTTGAGCCATTAATATCTAATGTTTCAATAAAGTATAATCCTTTTGAATAATCTTTGGTTGAAAAGCTAAAGCTTTCAGATGCTAAGTTATTAAAAGTTTTTATTTGTTGTCCTAAACTGTTTTTAATTGAAAGTGTTTCAATATTAGAAAAAGTTGCACCAAAATTAACCGTTACTTCTCCATTTGATGGATTTGGAAATATTTTAAATTGAGCAGCTAGTTCTTCATCTGAAACGCTTAAAGTAGAGTCTGATATTTTATAAACAGCATTGCCACCAACTACATATAACTCTCCTAAATTATCTTCACCAAAACTAACCCAAGATAAATTAATATTGGGTAGTTGCCAGGACATAGTCCAATTACCTCCACTTTCGGTTAGTAATCCAATTTCTCCACTACAATAATCGGCAAATAAATATTTACCTATTATATTAGAATATTGGCTGCCTCTATAAACATAGCCACCAGTTATAGAGCATCTAAAACCATTAGGTCCATTGCCATAATTGTATTCGCTTACAGGAATTTTAGTAGAAGACATTGGAGGACAAGAACTTTCGTTATTATAATTATTTGCGCCTTCAAAACATCTCCAACCATAATTGTCTCCAGGAGTTCCAGAGCCTACAGATTTATTGATTTCCTCGTAAGAACTTTGTCCAACATCTGCAATCCATAAATCTCCATTGTTTTTGTCAAAAGACATTTTCCAAGGGTTTCTTAAACCAATCGCGTAAATTTCTGGTAAGCCACCAGTTGTTGCATAAGGATTTGTAGTTGGAATAGTATAGGTAGTACTACTAACATCTAGTCTTAATAATTTACCAAGTAGTGTGTTTGTGTTTTGTGAACGATTTCCAGGATCACCACCAGAACCACCATCTCCAGTGGAAATGTACAGAAAACCATCAGTGCCAAATGCTAATTTTCCACCATTATGATTATTATATGGCTGAGGGATTGTTAATAATATAGTTTCTGTTGTGTTTGCTATATTAGGATTACTACTAACAGTATATCTTGCTACAATTGTATTGGGTGTTTGCGTGCTAGAATCATCAGTGTAATTAACGTAAAAACGTCCAGAAGTAGCATAGTCTGGATCGAATGCGAGACCAAGTAAACCGCGTTCTCCACCAGAACCAACACTAGCACTTATGTTTAAAAAAGGTGTAGCATTTACAGTTCCATCATTATTTAATATTTTAATTACGCCGCTCTTTTCAACGACGAATAGTCTGTCGTCTTCAGTATGAGCTATTTCTACAGGGTCATTAAAATTATTAGCAAATTGAGTTAATTCTATAGTTTGAGAGAATGAGAAGATTGAGAAAAAACAGAATAGGAGCAATGCGTATATTAATTTCATAGTCATCGTTTTTAGTAAAGTTAATGAAAAAAGATACTCTATATACGAATCTATTTTACTGTTTTAGTTTTTTTGCTATCACATTACAAGCTTTATCTAGCATATTAAAAACATCATCAAATCCAGAATCGCCACCGTAATATGGATCTGGAACTTCTAAATTTTTGCTTGGATGACTTTCGTTTAGAATAAGCTTAACTTTTGCAATGTCTTCTACATTGCGTGCCATTTTTATAACATTTTCAAAGTTAGATTTGTCCATGACGTAGATATAATCATATGTTTCAAAATCTTCAACTATAAATTGTCTGCCATGTTGGTTGGAAATATCTAAGTTGTTTTTTTTAGCTACAGCGACAGAGCGTTTATCTGGCAAGCTACCAATATGGTAATTACTTGTTCCTGCAGAATCTACCTTGAAAGCTTCAGTGTCTAATTTTGAATCTAAAATACCATGAGCTAGTGGTGAGCGACAGATGTTTCCGAGGCATACCATTAAAATTCTAATCATAATTTAGGATTTTTTAGACAGACAGCTTTTTTGTCAAATCTTCAACATACTTTCTAAACTGCTTATCTGTAGAAGATAAATTATCAACCGTTTTACAAGCATGCAAAACAGTTGCATGATCACGTTTTCCAATTTGAGAACCAATACTGGCTAAAGAAGCTTTCGTCAGTTTTTTAGCAAAAAACATGGCTAATTGTCTTGCTTGTACAATGTGACGTTTTCTAGTTTTAGATTGAAGTGTATCTACATCCATTTGGAAATAATCTGATACCACTTTTTGTATGTAGTCTATAGAAACCTCTCGTTTTGTGTTTTTTACAAACTTTTCAACAACTTGCTTCGCTAGTTCTATGTTTATTTCTTTTTTATTAAAAGACGATTGTGCTATTAAAGATATAATTGCACCTTCCAGCTCACGAATGTTCGATTTAATATGCTTAGCAACATATTCTATAATATCATCAGGCATTTCTACACCATCACGATATAATTTGTTTTTTAGTATAGAAACACGAGTTTCAAAATCTGGTGTTTGTAGCTCCGCACTTAATCCCCATTTAAAACGGGAAAGTAAACGTTGCTCTATATCTTGCATATCTACAGGAGCTTTGTCACTTGTTAAAATAACTTGCTTCCCATTTTGGTGTAAATGATTGAAGATATGGAAGAATACATCTTGTGTTCCAGACTTTCCAGATAAGAATTGTACATCATCAATAACTAAAACATCTATTAATTGGTAGAAATGGATAAAATCGTTTCTATTGTTCTTCTTAACAGAGTCTATATATTGTTGTGTAAATTTTTCAGCAGAAATATATAAAACTGTTTTTTCAGGATATTTATCTTTTATGTCAACACCAATAGCGTGTGCTAAATGTGTTTTTCCTAGTCCAACACCACCAAATATTAATAATGGATTAAAAGAAGTGCCACCTGGCTTTGCTGAAACAGCTAAGCCAGCACTACGTGCTAAACGGTTAGAATCACCTTCTAAAAAGTTATCGAAATTATAGTTTGGATTAAGTTGAGATTCTATTTTTACATTACGAATTCCAGGTATAACAAATGGATTACGTAATTCTCTATCCCTATTTTTTAAAGGAACATCTACATCTTGAGATTTAACAGCAGAGCGATTAGAACTTGGAATTCTTTCTGTAAAAGGTTGTTTATTACCATAAGTGTTTTCCATTTTAATAATGTAAACCAGTTTAGCAGTTTCTCCTAATTCTTTTGTGAGTGCAACTTTTAAAATTTTAACATAATGCTCTTCAAGCCATTCGTAAAAGAATTTACTAGGCACTTGAATGCTTAAAGCATTATCTGTAAGCTTCACTGCCATGATCGGTTCGAACCAAGTTTTATATGCTTGAGGTTGAATATTGTCCTTTATAAAATTAAGACAGTTATTCCATACCGATTGCGCAGTTATACTCATTGTTAAATTTTTGTGTTTTTTGTTAGTTATTTACAGACAAAATATAGGGACATTAGCTATCTGTATTGTGCATGGCAAATATGTGAACAAAAAACTTAAAAAAAAAATGATTTGCTATTGAATTATTAGTTTTTTTTCCTCATACTGACAACTCAAACGAAACTACAGGAAATAATTCACAAATTATATATGAAGAAAGATAAAATTGATATAAGAGTACGTTATGCTGAGACTGATCAAATGGGCGTAGTTCATCATGGAAATTATGCATTATATCTAGAGATAGCTCGTATTGAGTGGTTGAGGAAATTGGGTATTTCTTATAGGAAAATGGAAGAAACAGGAGTTGGTCTTCCTGTGGTGTCATTAAGTGTAAAATATAAGAAATCTATTAAATATGATGACGTAATTACCGTTATAACAATACTTAAAAATGAGCCTTCAGTTAAGGTTGAGTTTGACTTCGAGATACTGAATGATTTAGGACAAATTCTATCAACTGCAAATGTGGTTTTAGTTTTTGTAGATTTAAAGACAAATAAACCAACAAGACCGCCGGAATATTTTTTAAAAGCTCTAAAAAAATAAATTCCGAATTATAAAAATTAGAATTTTATAAAAATAAATAAGTTGAGAAAGTAAAAATTTTAAGCTTTTTATTGAAATTTTAAGATTCAATCTCTTTTATTGAAACTTTATATATAGACTCGAATATTTCTAATATTGTGTATGCCTCTTTTTTTCTAACCGAAATAGTAATCTCGCAATCCAATTCTAATTTCTGATTGGTAATGTTTAAATTCTTTTCTTTAATAACGCGCATCACTTTATTCATTAATTCGTATTCGAATTTTATTAGAAAGTCAATATTAATGGTTAGCTCTTTTATTTTAGAAGCTTCTAAAGCCAATTGCGCTCCTGTTTTGTAGGCACTAATTAAACCACCAACACCTAACTTTACGCCTCCAAAATAACGAACAACAACTATTAATATATTGGTAACTTCAAACGATTGTATTTGACCATAAATTGGCATTCCTGCACTATTATTAGGTTCTCCATCGTCGTTTGCGCGATAGGTTATAGAGCTTTCTTCTTTGCCAATCTGGTATGCATAACAAAAATGTCCTGCTTTTTGATGTTGTTTTTTTAAATCTTCAAGATAATCTTTCACATTATCTTCGTTTATTATAGGAAAAGCATAACTATAAAACTTGGAGTTTTTATCCTTAAAAAGTACCTCTTCCGAAGGTTTTATAATTGTTTTATAAGTGTCGTTTATGCTTTCTTCCATTATGCCAAAGTTACTAATACTATCGAGAGTATCGCGATTGCTATACCTGACCAATTTTTAATGCTTAGTTTTTCTTTAAAAAATGCCAATCCTATTAATGTAGAAAGCATAACTATTGCGACATTGTTTATTGTGAAAATGTTTGAACTTTCAAAACTATCGACTTGTAATGCTTTTAGCAGCATATATATTGAGTAGTAATTTACGATACCTAAAATAATACCTCCAAAAACACTTCTCAAATCTAATTTTAATTTCCCTTTTATCGCTTCCGCGGAAATAATAACGATACCAATTATGCCAGCAATAGCAAAAATGGTTGCCGAAAATATTGGAATACCATTTTCCGAAACATAAGTGGTTTCAATATATTTTATTGAAGTATCAATAGTTCCCGAGCCAAAGAAAAGTAAAATTGGAAGCCATAAATTCTTAAGACTCACTTTGCCTGTTTTAGCTTTTACAGACGTTAAATAGACAGCAAAAAGGGCTAATAATATGCCTATGGTTTTTAAAATACTTAAGCTTTCATTATAAGCATACAGTCCAAAAAGTATTGGAATTACAACACTCATTTTACTTGCAACAGAAGCAACCGATAATCCGTTGCGTTGTGCTGTTAATGCCATGACGTTAAAAATAGTGATAAAAAGGAAGCCTAGAAAAAGGGCTCCGTAAAACCAGTCTTTATTAATAACTTCGTTAACGCTTAATGTCTCTGTAGAGCTTACGATGCCAGTAATAAAAGCAGTAAAATAATTAATAACAATAGCTTGAAGTGTGTTAATTTTGTATTTTCCAAATAGTGTGAAAATTACAAATATAAGAGTAGAAGCGAGGATGCTAAGTAATAGATAAATCAAAAAATATTTCTTTTAATGGTGAATAAGTCTACGATATCTTCTGTTTTTGGATCGTTATTCCAAACGTTAATTCCAAGTTTTGCTGCGGTTTCTGTATTTTCTAAAGTGTCGTCTATAAAAAGGCAATCTTCAGGTTTTAGTTTGTTTTCTTTTAATACAAATTCAAAAATATCTGCATTTGGTTTTCTTAGCATAATTTCATGAGACAAATAAAATTTGTTGAAAGCAGCTTTAAAATCATCATAAAAAGGAATGTGTTTTTTTATACATTCTATATGTAGATCGTTTGTGTTACTTAATAAAATAAGATTGTATTTTTTGTCTTTTGCTAATTGCTCTATAAACGCTAATCTTTTTGGTGGGAAATCGCAAATTATAAAATTCCAAGCCTCAATAATTTCTTGTTTCGATAATTTTGGGAAGTTTTCACGATAGAAATCTATAAATTCATCTGTAGACAATAGACCTTGCTCGTAAAGTGCGTTTATTGCTATTAAATCTTCAGAAAGTTCTTCCATTTCAAATAATTCTAAAGCATTTGCCATTGCACCTTCTTTATCAAGATTTATAAATACGTCTCCGAAATCGAATATTATTGTTTTTATCATAATTAGTTTTAAGTCGCTTTGAGTAATTTTTTTGAAGCATGGAAAAAATGAATCTAGAAGTCTTTAAGAGGTTCTCGATAAAATTCTGATCAAAAAAAATCAGAATCACTCGAACTGATAGCTGTTTTTGTAAATTCTTAATGTGTCTTCTAATATTTTTTCTTTAGTAATTAATGTTTCTGAAAATTTCGGCGCTTTCACGCCATCATTAAAATCAATTTTGCCTTTAAATATTCTAGCTTCATCCCAAAGACCTTCATCTATAAAAAGCTGAAGTGTTTTTGCGCCTCCTTCAATTATAATAGAATTGATACTGTTTGTAAATAACGTATCGCAAATACTTTTAGCAGTATTTTCTTTTAATAGAATAGTTTCGGCTTCATAATTAAATACCGAAAGATGCTTTTGTAGTTTTTCATTTTTATCTAAAACCACACGAATAGGATTGTTACCAGTCCAATCTCGAACGGTTAAACTAGGATTGTCTTGCAAAACAGTATTTGCACCAACCAAAATAGCTTGTTCTTCTGCTCGCCATTTATGGACTAATTGTCTCGATAATTGGTTTGTTATCCAAACTGGTTTTTGTTCGTCTCTAGAAGTAGGAGCAATAAAACCATCGCTAGTTTCTGCCCATTTTAATATAATATAAGGACGTTTTTTATTGTGAAAGGTAAAAAAACGTTTGTGGTGTGCCTTGCATTCTTTTTCTAAAACACCAATTGTAACATTGCAACCAGCTTCCATTAGTTTTTTTATGCCTTTTCCAGCAACTTCAGGATTATCATCTACGCAGCCAATAACGACGTTTGGTATTTTGTGGTGTAATATTAAATCGCTACAAGGAGGTGTTTTTCCATAATGAGAGCAAGGTTCAAGTGTAACGTAAATAGTGCTTTTTGCTAAAAGCAATTTATCTGTAACGGATTTAATAGCATTAACTTCGGCATGATTACCACCATATTTGCTAGTAAACCCTTCTCCAATAATTTTATTGTTATGTACAATTACAGCGCCAACCATTGGGTTTGGGCGTGTTGTGCCTAATCCGTTATTTGCAATTTGTATTGCGCGTTGCATGTATATTTCGTGAGTAGTCAATATTATAGTTTAATCTTTACATCTTCAATTTCATCCACATCGTATTTATGCGAAAAACCAAATACTTTATATTTAATCACACCTTTATATTGCACTTTCATAGATTTATTAAGCATACTACTTAAAACACTACTCAGATTATTAAGGTTTAATAATTTGTTAGTTGGAATATTTGCCGATAATGGAATAGAAAATTCCTTTTTAGAAGGCACATCGAACTCCTTAGAAGAGACAGTTGCAACTTCAATATCGTTTACAGTAATTGTAATGCCTTCAGTTTCTAATTTTCCGCCAACGCTATTTGGATTGTTAAAAAAAGCATCAGCAGTTAGTATTATAAATTCTGAATTAGAATCTGCAACTTCAATATTTTCTACACGTAAAAATTCTGGTTTTTCTTTAATCGAGCAACTTAAAAAACAAACTGTAATTGTTAATAAGATTATGAGTTTCTTCATCTTGAAATTTTTTAATTTGTTTGGTATTACTGTATCTTCAACCTTTAAATACTGGGTAAAAATACTATAATATCGTGAGTAATAATAATATTGTAATAAGAGAAATTAAAGCGGAAGATAATGCTCAGATTGAAAGTGTTATACGTGCCGTTTTTATTGAGTATAAGCTGCCATTAGTTGGTACAGCATACGCAGATAGCGAAACACCTAAAATGTTTGAATCTTATAGTAAAACAAGAGAAGCATATTATGTGGTTACTGTAGATGGTGTTGTAGAAGGTGGAGGAGGTTTAAAACCTTTAAATGGAATGGAGGACGATGTTTGCGAAATTCAGAAAATGTATTTTTCGTCGAAAGTTCGTGGCAAAGGTTATGGTAAAAAGATGTTTTTAAAATGTTTAGAAAAAGCGAAGGCTTTAGGTTTTAAGCAATGTTATTTAGAAACAATTCCAGAGTTAAAAGAAGCTATTCATATATACGAAACTAATGGTTTTAAGCATTTAAATGCACCTTTGGGAGAAACAGGACATTTTAACTGTGGTATTTGGATGATTAAAGATTTATAAATTAAGAAAAGAATAAACAGAGATTGTGTTAGTAAAAGACTTAGAAAATATATTTCATGAAACCTTAGATGCAATCTACGGTAAAGAAGAAGTGACTAGTTTCTTCTTTTTGTGTACAGATGCTTTTTATAATATTACACGTTTTGCATTGGCATTAGATAGAGATCTGTCTATTACAAAAGAAGAGCAACAACCTATTTTTGATGCTTTAGAAGCTTTAAAGAATGAAAAACCCATTCAATACATTTTAGGCGAAACAGAATTTTATGGTTTACCATTTAAAGTGGATGAGAACACACTAATTCCAAGACCAGAAACGGAAGAATTAGTACAATTAATTATCGATTGTCATTCAAAACAAAGTGAAGAATCTCAACCTTCAATATTAGATATTGGTACAGGAAGTGGTTGTATTGCGATTTCGTTAGCTAAAAACATTGGTAATGCACAGGTTTATGCAATGGATGTTTCCGCGAAAGCGATAAAAAAAGCAAAAGAAAACGCTGTTTTAAATAAAGTAGAAGTTGAGTTTATTGAAGCAGATATTTTAAATATTTGTCATTCCGCACTTGATGCGGAATCCACTTTTAATGTTATTGTATCTAATCCGCCATATGTACGTAATCTTGAAAAAGCAGAAATACAAAACAACGTATTAAATAACGAACCACATTTGGCTTTGTTTGTAGAAGATGATAATCCGTTATTATTTTATAAGGCAATTACTGAATTTGCTGTTGGGAAATTGAAAGAAAACGGACAACTATTCTTCGAAATTAACGAGTATTTAGGACCAGAAACGAAAATTCTAGTTGAGACTTTCGGGTTTAAAAACGTAGAAATAATTAAAGATTTATTTGGTAAAGACCGAATGATAAAAGCAGATAAATAATGAAAAGCATAGCAGTATTTTGTGGCGCAAGCATGGGAAATGATGATACAATTATTTCTGAAGCTTATGCTTTAGGTAAAACATTAGCGCAACAAAACATTACTTTAGTTTATGGTGCCGCCAAAATTGGTATTATGGGAACGGTTGCTAATGGAGCACTTGAAAACAACGGAAAGGTTGTTGGGATTATTCCTGATTTTTTAAAGACAAAAGAAATTGTAAGTGAAGGCTTAACAGAATTAATTGTAACCAGTAATATGCACAATCGTAAAGTGAAGTTATACGAGAAAAGCGATGGTTTTATAGTTATTCCTGGAGGTTTTGGTACAATGGACGAGTTTTTCGAAATATCAACTTGGGGACAGTTAGGGTTGCATACCAAACCTATTGGTATTTTAAATACTAGTGGTTATTACAGTGCGTTAATTTCTCAATTTAAAACAATGGTAGAAAAAGGGTTTTTAAAACAAGAAAATTTAGATGCTGTTGTTGTGGATAATACTATTGGTGGTTTGTTAAAGAAAATGAATAATTATGTGCCATTGCCAGCGCCAAAATGGTTAGATGTTTCTAAACTATAGGTTATGCAAAAGTTTGGTTTTGTTCTCGTATTCGTTTTCTTTTTTCTGAGTTGTAAAAAACAGAAAGAAGAGCAATTGCAACATGTTGAAGTTCCTGTGAAAGCAAAAACAGAGAACACAATTCCTGAAAAAACTCACGATTTTTCGTCTATACCTAAAGACACCATATTTGTTACTGGAAAGTATATTATTTTTACAAGACCATCTGACAAAGAATTCGAAATATTAAAAGAAGAAGAAGGTATTAATGAGGTGGATTCAGATTTTGGAGTGTATTCTTCCAAAGTAGTAGATTCGTTACAATCAACTTATAAAATAACAACTACTAGTAAGCGTATTATTGGTATTGTAAAACCTAATGACACCATTTATATCGATAGATTATCGCCTAAAGCAAGAGTGAGTCGAGATCCAATTCATTACTCTGCATTTTTAGTGTTTAACGATTATTTTTCAATCTATTCTAATGTTTATACAGATGGTGCTTACTATGGATTTATTAGAGACTATTATAATACAGTGCGTTTCGAAAAACCAATTGCAAATAAATATGTAATATCAAGAAATGGATTGAATATTAGGCAAGAAAACGGAACTGTAGATGGTAAATATAATAATGGAGATTTAGTTAATATTATAGGTTATACAGATGAAGTTATTGAGGTTGAAGATGAAGGAAAAATAATAAAAGGACGTTGGGCAATTGTACAATGGAGAGATGGAGGTACAACTTTAAAACGGTATGTGTTTGAAGGTTTTTTAGGAAATTTAGAAGATGTTATTATTTATGAAGATCAAATTTGTGTTGGTTCTAAACTTTCTGAAGCTACCAGGTATAATATAAAAGAAGCAGATATAGAATGTCTAACAGAGTATTTAGATTTTGAAGTGATTTCTAAAGCTAGTTTTAATGCCCTAAAATCTATTAAAAATGAGTTTTCAACTATTAACCCAGCAGTATTAATAAAAGATAACGAAGATAAAACTCAAGACATTACACTTCCTATTAAAGACAGTGTAATTGTATATAAAAGTAAAGTAGGTTACAGTAATGCTACACATGGTTATTATGGAGATATCGATTTTTTAAATCAATATTTAATGCATCATGTGTACCCAAAGGCAGAAGATGCTTTTTTTAGTTTTGTAGACAGAAGTACAGGCAAGGAGACCTATTCGTTTGCAGATTATCCTTATGTTTCATTAGATAAGAAAAAGATTGTTTCTTTTACATTCGATGTTTATGAAGAACAGTTTTTTATTGAAATTTATAAAATAAATCAAGATAAGAGCATCGTTTTAGAAAATGCTTTTTATTTTGTGCATTGGTTAAAAACCCATCAAAATGAAGTGAAGTGGATTTCGAATACAGAATTTGCAATAGAGATTGTAAATCAGAATATTTGGAATGGCAGTGCCATTAAAAATCCTCAATATTTAAAAATTAAATTAAAAGAATAGAGTAGTGGATAATATTAAAACTAAAATTGAAGCACTTCGTGTTGAGTTAAGAGAACACAATCATAATTATTACATTCTCGATAACGCAACCATTAGCGATTACGATTTCGATATAAAATTAAAAGAACTTCAAGCTTTAGAAGAAGCACATCCAGAGTTTTATGATGCGCATTCACCAACTTTACGTGTTGGAGGAGAAGTGACCAAGAATTTTAATACCATTGTTCATAATCATAGAATGTATTCTTTAGATAACTCTTATTCTTTGGAAGATTTACAAGACTGGGAAACTAGGGTTAAAAAAATGATTGATGGCGATGTTAGTTATACTTGCGAATTAAAATACGATGGTGCCTCAATAAGTTTAACCTACGAAAACGGTAATTTATTACGAGCAGTAACTCGTGGAGATGGTTTTCAGGGTGATGAGGTTACGGCAAATATTAAAACTATTAAATCTGTGCCTTTACAATTAAAAGGCGATTATCCTGCAAAATTTGATATTCGTGGCGAAATTGTTTTGCCTTTTGATGGTTTTATTAAAATGAATGAAGAGCGCGTTGCTAATGACGAAGAGCCTTATAAAAATCCAAGAAATACAGCGTCGGGAAGTTTAAAGTTGCAAGACAGTGCAGAGGTTGCAAAAAGACCTTTAGAGTGTTTGTTGTATAATTTAACAGGTGAGAATTTAGGTGTTCAAGATCAATTTGAAGGTTTAGAAAAAGCTAGACAAATGGGATTTAAAGTGCCAAATGAAGCACGTTTATGTAATTCTATAGATGAAGTTTTTCAGTTTATAAACCATTGGGATAAAGCAAGACACGATTTACCTTACGAAACAGATGGAGTAGTAGTAAAAGTGAATAATTTATACCAGCAAGAAGAATTAGGCTATACTTCTAAAGCGCCACGTTGGGCAATGGCTTACAAGTTTAAGGCAGAACAGGTTTCTACAAAATTAAAAGAGATTACTTATCAAGTTGGAAGAACAGGAGCCATTACTCCAGTTGCAAATTTAGAACCTGTAGAATTAGCAGGAACTATAGTTAAACGAGCTTCTTTGCATAATGCAGATCAGATTGAAAAATTAGATATTAGAATTAACGATACTGTTTTTGTGGAAAAAGGAGGAGAAATTATACCTAAAATTATAGCTGTAGATTTATCTGAAAGACCTTTAGATTCTCAGCCAACACAATATATTACAGAATGTCCGGAATGCCAAACACCTTTAGAGCGTTTGGAAGGTGAGGCAAAACATTTTTGTCCGAATTATAATGGCTGCAAACCTCAGGTTGTTGGGAGAATTCAGCATTATATTTCTAGAAAAGCTATGGATATTGAAGGTTTAGGTGGTGAAACTGTTGCGCTTTTAGTAACCGAAGGTTTGATTACCAATTATGCCGATTTATATACGCTTACCAAAGAGCAAGTAATGCCTTTAGAACGTATGGCAGAAAAAAGCGCAGATAACTTGATAAATGGTATCGAGGCATCAAAACAAATACCATTTGAACGTGTGCTTTTTGGAATAGGTATCCGTTTTGTTGGTGAAACTGTTGCTAAAAAATTAGCAAAGCAGTATAAAAGTATAGATGCTTTAGCAAGTGCTTCAATTGAAGATTTAGAAAAAGTAGACGAAATAGGAATTAGAATAGCCCAAAGTGTGGTTGCCTTTTTTGCTTCGGAAGAAAATGTAAACGCTATTCAGCGTTTAAAAGATTGTGGAGTGCAATTGGAAATCTCAGCAGATAAATTAGCAAACCAAACAAACAAATTAGAAGGAAAAGCTTTTGTGGTTTCTGGTGTGTTTACGCAAGTTTCTAGAACAGAACTAAAAAAACTAATTGAAGACAATGGTGGAAAGAACGTAAGTTCTATTTCTTCTAAAACAGATTATGTGGTTGCAGGAGATAAAATGGGACCAAGTAAAAAGGAAAAGGCAGAGAAGTTAAATGTGCCTTTGCTTTCTGAGATTGAGTTCTTGGCTCTGTTAAAGTAGGCTTGTATTTGTGTTTTAGACTTTTAAATTGAATTTGCGTAGATGTTTTTCATTTATCCATTATAAATATTTGTTTCCTAAATTTTGAATTCGTTATTTTGGGAAAGTTGATAATTCCTTAAACATTTAATGTCTAGATCTCTTTTTTTAATTCTAGTAGCAATTGCTGTTTTTACAGTTGTAATTGCTTTAGATTATTTTGATTTGGAAGCTCTGTCTTCTGTATTAGAGTTGTCTGTAGTGCCCTTAATTACTATAATGTATTTGTTTATTAGTAAAAATAAATGCGCACTTTTGTCTGTCTTTTTTATAACTTATACAATAGGAGATATTGTTAATATTTTAGATTTTAATGCGGTATCAAACTGGTCTTATTATGTTTGTAATACAGCTTATATAGTGGCTTATTTTTTTTTAATACTATATATTACTAAAAGTTTTAGTTTTAAGCGCGTATTTAAAAATTATCTATTTGAGTTTATTGTTTTACTTATGTTGGATTTTTATATGATTTATGTTTTAGTTAATATAATTAATCCTATAAATTTTGAATCCAATTATATTGAATTAGTTCAAGCTATTGAGTTCCTTTATAGTTTGATGATAATTATCGTTTTGTCTTTTTCTTTTTTAAATTATATTCAAAATATACGCAATAAGTATCTTTTATTGTTTGTTTCTTGTGTGTTAATTGCGTTTTCAGAATTAGTATTAATAGGTTACTACTATATTGTAGATGATATTAAAATAAGTTATGCTTCTACAATATTATTTGTATGTGGAATACTTATGTTGTTCTTTCATACATTTATGGAAGCTAAAAGAGGGTATTCAACTTAGATATCTTTATTTTTTTTTCGAATGCATAAACTTTATTGTCTTTTTATCGATTAAAAGCATATTTAGACGATTATTAGTAAATTTGCTTTATATTTGTAATACCTAAATTTATTACAATGAAAATTACTAAGCTACGGTTAGTAACTGGTTTGCTTATCGTTATCGCCAGTTTGTTCATGGTTGGCGTGTTGTTTGACGTAGAAACACTCTCTGATTTTTCAAGAGCTCTTATTTTACCATTTTTGGTGTATTTATATTTTACAGTATCCGAGGTTAAAAGTAAATTCTTTGCTCTATTTCTTATTTTTTGTGCTTTTGCAGAATGTGTAAAAGTAATAATGTACTTAGATGCTTACGCTTTGTCCAAAGTTAGCAATATTGCATATATTCTAGGCTATATAAGTTTACTGCTTTACATTTCCAAAAGTATTAATTTCCAAAGGCTTTTTTCTAAGTTTAAAGTGCCGATTATTGTACTAACTGTTTTTAATGGTTATTTAATTTTTGTATTAAATCAAATGATTTTAGCAGATAGTACTATAGCCATCTATACCTTCGAGTTTTTAATAGAATGCAGCTATAATATATGTATACTCTTGGTGCTTTCATTTTCTTTAATAAACTATTTATATCACGATACTAAAAAGGGATTAATACTTTTTTTAGCTAGCGCATGTATTGTGTTTTCAGAAATGGTCCAGGTTGCCTATATATTTGTGTCTTCAGAGTATATTTTAAGGGTTGCCTATTCGGTACTTTTAATAGTCGGTTTTTATCTTCTTTACGTGTATATAGTTTCTAAAATTAATACATTTTATAAAGTTTTATTTTAAAAACGGAATGTCTTTTCTGTAGAAAAAGAGTAGAATAGTAGCTAGTGTAAATGTTATTAGTGCTGTAACAAATAAAACACCTCCATCTCCATTTACGTCTATAACTATATTTGGCTATGTGCATAAATAGTGCGCCTCCAATTACAGAAATGGTAAGAGCTACGCCAATTCAAATAGTTTTTGGTACTAGTAATAGTACACCAGCAATAAACTCAAGTATGCCAAAAGTAATGCGTCTAATAGGTTCCTTGCCAATTTATTCAAAAAAAAGGAGCACTATCTGGATGAGTAGTGACTTTAAAACGCAGTGTTTGTATTAAAACAAGGGCTATAATTATGCGCAATCCTAGTAGTATTTTGGTTTTCATAATACTAATAGCTTTGGTCGCAATATATAGTTTTGTATTACACTATTATAGAAGTGCCATCTGCAGTTTTGTTCTTTTCGGCATCAAAATAAAAATCGATTTTACCTAAATTAATACCATAGCAACCCACTTGGTTTACCAATACGTTTTTGCCTTCGCTATTTTGGGCAACAGTCGGTTTTGGTAAAAAAGTATGTGTATGGCCTCCAATAATTAAGTCTATATTTTTAGTCGCTTTAGCAAGTGTAAGATCACACACTTTATCTGGGTTTTTTGAATAGTAGTAACCTAAATGTGACAAGCATATTATTAGGTCGCAATGTTCTTCTTCTTTAAGAACTCTAGACATATCTGTAGCAATTTCAATAGGATCTAAATAGTCTGTTTCCTTGTACATGCTTTTGTTAACTAAGCCATCCAGTTTAATGCCAACTCCAAAAACGCCAACTTTAATTCCGTCTTTTATAAACACATGATAAGGTTTAACATGAGTGTCCATTACTGTGTTTTTAAAATCGTAATTGGCAGATAAAAACTGAAAGCTTGCATGTGGTAACTGTGCGTATAAACCATCAATGCCATTATCGAAATCATGATTACCAATAGTGGCAGCATCGTATTTCATTTTAGACATAAGCTTAAATTCAAGCTCACCGCCATAATAGTTAAAATATGGCGTACCTTGAAAAATATCACCAGCATCAAGTAGTAAAGTGTTTGGGTTTTCATTTCTAATGGCCTCAACTAGAGTAGCGCGTCTTGCAACACCACCTTGATTAGCATTTCTAGCATCATCAGGACCAAAAGGATCTATATGACTGTGTACATCGTTAGTATGTAATATGGTTATTTTTTTAGTTTTTACAGTTGCATTGCATGACTGAAACCCAAATCCGCCAAGAGTAACCAAGGCTGTTGCAGCAGACGATTGTTGTATAAATGTTCTACGTTTCATTTTGTTTTATTATTTAGTTTGGGTAAAGCGATTATCAATCTTCGGGTTTATGGTATCTACTTTTTTAAAGTAATCAATCATAGCATTTCTAATTTTATAGTCTAGATGGTAAACCGAATCATTAGGCTTAAAAAAGCGCATTCCATCTCCACCATCGTATAAGTAATCATTAGTCGCTACATAGTATGTTTTATCTTTTACAATAGGTTTTCCTCCAATTAAAGCTTTAGAAATTTTATAGTCTTTGTCTAAAGTAAGCTGTATACCTTGTACAGGATGCGCTCTTTTTGCATAGCTTAAATACTGCATCATACTATCCATTTGCTGTCCTTTTAATGCAATAACTACAATACTGTTTTCAAAAGGCATCACTTGAAAAGCCGTTTCTGTAGTAATATCTCCTTTAGAAATTATCGAGCGAATACCTCCATGATTTAATATTACAGCATCAATATGTTTGTTAGTCCTTTTGTTAAAAACATAATCACCTTCTTTAAAAACAACGTCTGCCATAAGGTTTCCAATAGCTGTATTTAAATGTCCGTCAGATTTGCTGTAAGTTTCTGGAGCGTAAGATAACACAGCATGCATATCTTCTTCTAATCTATCTCGATATGGAGAAATTATTGCATCAAAATCTTGGTCTATTTCAAGACTGTCTTTTATGCCAATTTGTTTACCTTCAATCTTAAAAAGTGTAGGTGGCTCTTGCTTACAAGAGGATATACATATAAGAAAGCAAATTGAAATTAATAAGTGGTATTTTTTCATGTGTAATACTTAGAATTTTATAGAAAACATTTGGTTGGTTTTCCTACTTTTGTACAAAGCATAAATATAAATGATTTTAAAAGGATTTAAAGAAAAATCTAATAAAAACTATATTAATTCTCAGTTAAAAATGAGAGTTGTTTCACAGTCTAATACTAAAACAAAACGTATTGGAGTTATTTTTAATGCTGAAGAGTTAACTAATGTTCCTATTTTTAATGCTTTAGCTGAAGAATTAAATACTAAGAAAGAAAACATAGAAATAATAGCTTTTAAGCCTCAAGTAAAAAAAGAAGAGAAAGCTTATAGTCCAACCTATACATTGAAGCATTTAGGGTGGAAAGGTACTATTAAAGAAGCTGCATTAAAACAGTTTTTAAATACAGAGTTCGATCTCTTAATTAGTTATTATAAAAAAGAAACAACACCTTTAAAGCTATTAACGGTTGCATCTAAATCTAAGTTTAAAGTTGGAATTTTAGAAACTGATGAACGTATAAACGACTTAATAATTAAAACCGAAATAAATGATTTTAAAACATTTACTTCAGAATTAAAAAAATATCTCAATATTCTAAATAAAATATAGTTAAAATGAAAAACCCTTTTTTAGGAACAGGAATCGCAATAGTAACACCATTTACAACCAAAGGAGAAGTCGATCATGAAGCCTTAGCTAATATTGTAGAATTCAATATTAATAATGGCACAAATTATATTGTAATTAATGGTACCACAGGAGAAAGTGTAACCATTACTAAGCAAGAAAAACAAGCGTGTATTGCTACAATTAGTAAAGCTAATAATGGCAGACTACCATTGGTTTTAGGTATTGGTGGAAATAATACAGCAGAAGTAATAAAAGAAATAGAGGCTACAGATTTTTCTGAACTTGCAGGAATTCTATCTGTTTCTCCATATTATAGTAAGCCAACACAAGAAGGGATTTATCAGCATTTTAAAGCAATTTCTAATGTATGTCCTGTGCCAATTATTTTATATAATGTTCCAGGAAGAACAGCTTCTAATATGTTGCCAGAAACAACCTTAAGATTGGCTAACGATTTCGAAAACATAGTAGCAGTAAAAGAAGCAGGAAACAATGTTGCACAATATTTGCACTTACTAAAAGATAAACCAGAAGGTTTTGGAGTGATTTCTGGAGACGATGATTTAGCATTAAGTGTTGCTCTTGCAGGAGGAGATGGTGTGATTTCTGTAATTGGACAAGCATTACCAAAAGCATTTTCTAAAATGATATCACTTGGTAGAGCAGGAGAAGCAAAGGAAGCTTATAAACTTCATTTTGCTTTAATGGAGATAACAAGTCTTATTTTTTCTGAAAACAATCCAGCAGGAATTAAAGCTGTTTTACAAGCTTTAGATTTGTGTAATGATACTGTGCGTTTGCCACTTGTAGTTGCAACCGATGAATTAAAACTCAAGATAAAAAACTTTTTAGCACAATTTAATAATCGTTAAATATTACTTAAAGCGCGTGGTAGCTTAATTTCAACTCTTATTTTAGCACAGAAATTATATTTTTAAAATCCATATTAATAGCGTATTTTTGCATCTTGTTTGAAAATCTATGAAATGAGCTTTAGCGAATTCCATTAAAACAGATGAAAAAACATTAAAAAGACCTGATGAAAAACATATTTTATTTACTATTATTAGTCTTAACATTTACGTCTTGTAACGAATTTCAAAAGGCGCTAAAGTCTGAAGATGCCGCTACAAAATATAAAGTAGGAGAAGAGCTGTATAATGCAGGAAAATTTTCTAAAGCGAATCGTTTGTTCGAGCAAGCAATTCCTCAATACAGAGGTAAACCTCAAGCCGAAAGATTAATGTATCTAAATGCAGATGCCTCTTATCAAATGGAACAATTTTATGTTTCTGGTTATCATTTTGAGCGTTTTGTTTCTGCTTATCCAAAAAGTTCTAAAAAAGAAGAAGCTCTTTTTAAAGCAGCTAAAAGTTATTATCAACTTTCGCCTGTTTATTCTAAAGATCAAGAAGATACTTTTACAGCACTAGAAAAATTACAGGAATACATTAATGTATATCCAGAATCTACAAATGCTACAGAAGTAAACGCTTTAGTAAAAGAATTAAGTTATAAGTTAGAGAAAAAAGCATTCGAAACTGCAAAGCAATACAATAGGATTTCAGATTTTAAAGCATCAGTTTCTTCAATAGATAATTTTATAATTGATTTCCCAGGATCTTCACTTCGTGAGGAAGCTTTATATCTTAAATTCGATTCTGCTTATCAATTGGCAACAAAAAGTGTTGAGTATAAAAAGAAAGCACGTTTAGAAGCTACAATAACAAATTACAATACCTTTAAAAGAGGATATGCTACTTCAGAGTATTTAGAAGATGCTACAACAAAGTATGAAGATGCTTTAAAACAATTAGAACAGTACAATACAAAAAGTTAATATAACAACTATGGATTTAAAAAAAATCGATGCTCCTTTAAGTACAACAACTTACGATAGAAATAAAGTTGATGCACCAACAGAAAACATCTACGAAGCAATTTCAATAATTGCAAAAAGAGCAGAGCAAATTAATTCTGAAATTAAAAAGGAATTAATCGAAAAGTTGGAGGAGTTTGCAACTTATAACGATTCTTTAGAAGAAATCTTTGAAAACAAAGAGCAAATTGAAGTCTCTAAATTCTACGAAAAACTACCTAAGCCACATGCTTTAGCAGTTAAAGAATGGTTAGATGGTAAAGTTTACCATAGAAGTACAGAAGAAGAAAACCAAGACTAATTACTATGTCTATTTTAAGCGGCAAAAATATACTTTTAGGCATTAGTGCTGGTATTGCTGCTTATAAAACAGCCACATTAGTAAGAGTGTTTATAAAAGCAGGTGCAAACGTAAAAGTTGTAATGACGCCTGCTTCTAAAGACTTTGTAACACCTCTTACACTTTCCACACTATCTAAAAATCCTGTGCATTCTTCGTTTTATAATAAAGACGATGAAAATGCAGAATGGAACAACCATGTAGAGTTAGGCCTTTGGGCAGACTATTTTTTAGTTGCTCCTGCCACTGCAAATACCTTGTCTAAAATGGCAAATGGCACTTGCGATAATTTGTTGCTAGCAACTTATTTATCTGCTAAATGTCCAGTGTATTTTGCACCTGCAATGGATTTAGATATGTATATTCATCCTTCAACAAAAAACACTTTTGCTAAACTAGAAAGTTTTGGGAATATTATGATTCCTGCAACTTCTGGAGAACTAGCTAGTGGTTTGGTTGGGCAAGGTCGCCTTGCAGAACCAGAAGATATAGTTGCTTTTATGGAAGCAGATATTTTAAAAAACCTACCTTTAAAAGGTAAAAAGGTTCTTATTACAGCTGGTCCTACTTATGAAGCTTTAGATCCAGTACGGTTTATTGGAAATCACTCTAGTGGTAAAATGGGTTTTGAAATAGCAAAAGCATCAGCTAATTTAGGAGCTGAGGTTATTTTAATTACTGGCCCTACACACCAAAAAATAAAGCACAGTTTAATACAAGTTATACCTGTTATTAGTGCGCAAGACATGTACGTTGCTTCTCACGAGTATTTTAGTACTGTTGATGTTGCCATACTTTCTGCAGCAGTTGCAGATTACAGACCAAAAGAAATATCTAAGAGTAAAATAAAAAAGAAAGGTGAAACGTTAACACTAGAGTTAGAGAAAACAAAAGATATTTTAGCCTCATTAGGAGCTATAAAAACAAATCAACTTTTAGTTGGTTTTGCATTGGAAACAGATAATGAATTGGAATATGCAAAAGGCAAACTAAAAAAGAAGAATTTAGACTTAATTGTTTTAAATTCGTTAAAAGATAAAGGTGCAGGTTTTAAAACAGACACTAATAAAGTAACCCTTATCGATAATAAAAACAACATAAACGCTTATCAATTAAAATCTAAAGCAGAAGTGGCAATAGATATACTAAGTGTTATAACACAAAAATTAAATGCGTAATCTACTTATACTTTTAGTCTTTTTTACAACAAGTCTTGGGTTCTCTCAAGAGCTTAATTGTAATGTGGTTGTAAATGCACAGTTAACTGGTAACGAGAATATTCAGGTTTTTAAAACCTTAGAGAAACAATTAACAGAGTTTGTAAACAAAACACAGTGGACTAAAAGAAAATTTAAGCCTCAAGAGCGTATAGATTGTAATATTGTAATTAATATTACCGAGCAAAATGGTGAGAGTTTTGAAGGCTCAGTACAAGTGCAATCGTCTAGACCAGTGTTTGGTTCTACATACACAACGCCTATTTATAATATAAACGATAAAGATTTTTCTTTTAGATATTTAGAATTTCAAAATTTAACTTACAACGAAAACCAATACGAATCTAACCTTGTATCTGTATTAGCATTTCATATCAATATGGTGTTGGGTTTAGATGCAGAATCTTTTGCAATAGAAGGTGGAAACACTTATTTTAAACAAGCACAACGTATTGTAAATTACTCTCAGCAAGAAAACTATAAAGGTTGGAAATTAGAAGATGGGTTACAAAGTAAGTTTGCGCTTATCGATAATGTTTTATCTCCAACATTTAGCGACTTTAGAACCGTAATGTATAATTACCATAGAAAAGGTATGGACATTATGAGTACAAGCAATAAAGACGCTAAAAACGAAATAGCTTTAGCGCTTGCTTACTTTAGAAAAATGAATGCGAACAGACCAAACTCTTATTTAGCGCGTGTGTTTTTTGATGCTAAAGCCGAAGAAATTGAGCAGATTTTTTCTGCTGGTCCAAATGTAGATATTACTAGTTTAGTAGACTTATTAAATAGAATAGCACCAACGCATGCCAGTAAATGGAGGAATATTAAGTATTAAATAAATTTATTTTATTTAATATACAACCACTTATTGAATACCGAGTACTTAATACTGAGTACTAAATACCAAACACACCATGTTAACTTCGTTATCCATTAAAAACTACGCGTTAATCGACCACTTACAAGTTGGTTTTAATAATGGGTTTACTATAATTACAGGAGAAACAGGAGCAGGGAAATCTATATTATTAGGAGGACTCTCTTTAATATTAGGAAAACGAGCAGACTTAAATAGTCTTCGTGATAAAGAAACAAAATGCATTATTGAAGCTAATTTTGATGTCACTAACTACAAATTAGAAAGCCTTTTTAAAGCCGAAGATTTAGATTTCGAACCACAAACTATTATTAGACGTGAGATTCTGCCAAGCGGAAAATCTAGAGCTTTTGTAAACGATTCTCCAGTAAAACTGTCAAGTTTACAGCTTTTAGGAGCACGCTTAATCGATATTCATTCGCAACACGAAACACTTCAGTTGGTAGATGATGCTTTTCAATTTCAAGTTATTGATGCTTTAGCGAATACGCAAGAGGGCATTCAAGAGTATTCTCAAAAACGATTAGAATATAAAAAGCTAAACAAGGAGTTAGATCAACTTGTTGCTTTTCAAACCGAAGCTATAAAAGAACACGATTATAATTCTTTTTTGCTAAATGAATTAACCCAAGCCAAACTAAAGACAGGAGAACTAGAAACTTTAGAAGAAGAACTTGAGACATTAAGTAATATAGATGCTATTCAAGAAAAACTAACAGCTTCAACTCAGTTATTAAGCGAAGAGCAAATAGGTGTATTATCTAGTTTAACCGAATTAAAAAATACGCTTAAACAGTTATCGGTTTTTTCAAATAAATACGAAGACCTTTATAATCGTGCAAACAGCAGTTTAATAGAATTAGACGATGTATTTAGTGAGCTCGAAGTATTTCAAGACGACTTAGAAGCAGATCCAAATAGGTTAGCCGAAGTAAATAGCAGGTTAGCAACACTAAATAACCTGTTTCAAAAACATGTGGTAAACTCAATAGAAGAGTTGATTACTATAGATATGGAACTTTCGGATAAAGTATCGGCAACCGAAAATGTAGAAGCAGACATCGATAAAAAGAAATCTGAAATCTTAAAAGTAAAACAAGATTTAGATGCTGTGGCATTAGTTATTCATAATAAAAGAAAGAAAGCAATTCCTTCTTTAAAAAAGAAATTAGAAGCTATTTTGGTACAGTTAGGAATGCCAAATGCACAGTTTAATATCGAGTTAATAATTACAGATACTTATTATGCTAACGGAAAGGAAGATTTATGTTTTCTGTTTTCGGCAAATAAAGGAGGCGATTTTAAACCTTTAAAAAAGGCAGCTTCTGGAGGAGAGTTATCACGTATTATGTTAGCAATAAAATCTATTCTTACCCAATACATTAAGTTACCAACTATTATGTTCGATGAGATAGATACTGGTGTGTCTGGAGAAATATCGAATAAAATGGCAGATATTATGGCTGGAATGAGTACAACAATGCAAGTGTTTAGTATCACACATTTACCACAAATTGCAGCGAAAGGGCACACGCATTTTAAAGTGTATAAAGAAGATGTAAATGAGGTTACAACTACCAATCTTGTAAAACTTAATCATGATGAGCGTATAGTAGAAATAGCACAAATGCTTGGAGGAATAGAAGTTTCAAGTTCTGCTTTGGCGCATGCGAAAGAGTTATTGAATTAATATTTGCTAAGAATAACCTATCGAAGCGCGTTTTTGTAGCTATTAAAAAATAGCATGGCTTTTTTAATTCATGAAACCCTATTTTCAATAATTAAATCTATTTTATAGCATCTTAGGATACATAATACATAACTAACCACTAAACAAATAATAGCATGTCATACAATTTATTAAAAGGAAAAAAAGGAATTATATTTGGAGCATTAGACGAAAACTCTATAGCCTGGAAAACTGCAGTACGCGTTCATGAGGAAGGCGGAACATTTGTACTTACTAATGCACCAGTTGCAATGCGAATGGGACAAATAGATGAATTAGCAAAAATAACAGGTTCTCAAATTATTCCTGCAGATGCAACTAGCGAAGAAGATATACAAAATCTAATAGCGCAATCTATGGAAATTTTAGGCGGTAAAATAGATTTCGTTTTACACTCTATAGGTATGTCTATAAATGTAAGAAAAGGAAAACATTATACAGACCAAAATTATGCCTGGACCCAAAAAGGAACAGACGTATCTGCAATGTCTTTTCATAAGGTTATGCAAACGTTGTACAAGCAAGACGCAATGAACGAATGGGGAAGTATAGTAGCTTTAACCTATATGGCTGCACAACGTGTTTTTCCAGATTATAACGATATGGCAGACAACAAAGCCTATTTAGAAAGTATAGCGCGTAGTTTTGGTTATTTCTTTGGAAGAGATAAAAAAGTAAGAGTTAATACCATTTCGCAATCACCAACACCAACAACAGCAGGAACAGGTGTAAAAGGTTTTGATGGTTTTATAGCTTACGCCGAAAAAATGTCGCCTTTAGGGAATGCTACTGCAATGGATTGTGCTAATTATACAATAACTTTATTTAGCGATTTAACAAGACGTGTTACTTTACAAAACCTTTATAACGATGGAGGTTTTAGTAATATGGGAGTAAGTGATGCTGTTATGGAAGCTTTTGTGGAAGGACAGGAGAAATAATTGTTTTTAATTTATTTAAAAAGCCACCCAAATTTATTTGTGTGGCTTTTTTTGATTATAATAAAATGACTGTTAGTTTGTTCTTGAATTTTTATAGAATAGTTACTAGTGAATCAACTTTAATCGTGAAAAAACAGCACATTAACGATTTGTTGTTTTTTTAATATAATGTATAACATATTATCAATACTTTAGGAGGATAATTAACCTTTAACTAAAACCTTTTAATATGAAGAAAATTACTTTATTACTTTTAATGTTTTGTGCCTCATTCTCTTTTGCTCAATTGCAAGTAGGAGTTGGAACCAATGAAGCTCAAAATATGCCATTTGAAGCTTATTATGGATATTCTTACAGTCAAAGTATATACACTGCTTCGCAGATTAATTCTTCAGGAACTATTACAGGATTGCAATACTACTTTAGTGGAACATCAGCTTTACCAAATAGTCAAGATTTAACTATTTATATCGGTCACACAACAAGAACAAATTTTGCGGATGGATCTGATTGGGAGCCTGTAGCAGGATTAACTGCTTCTTACACTGGAGGAATTGATGTTTCTGCAGGACCAGGATGGGTAACTTTAACTTTAGATACTCCATTTGCTTATAACGGAACAGATAACTTATTAATTGGTTTTGACGAAAACAACGCTGGTTATGATAGTTCCGGAGATGATTTTTGGAATTCTGCAACACCTGAGGTAAGAAGTATTACCTACAGAAACGATAATACTAATCCAGACCCAGCTGCACCTCCAACAGCTAGTGGAACTTATTCTTTTAGTCCTACAATAATCTTTAATGGTTTAGTTGCTGCATTACCACCAAATTGTGATGCTACATTAACGACTCCTACAGATGGAGAAATGAATGCAGATTTAACTGCAGGTTTAGCTTGGAGTGCTGCAACAGGTTCAGCAACAGGTTATAAAGTAACTATGGGTACTTCTACTGGAGCAACTGATATAGCAAATGCTGTAGATGTTGGAACAGATTTAACATATGCAGTTACATTAACTGCTGGTACTACATATTTTGCAACAATTACACCTTATAACGCAAATGGAGATGCTACTGGTTGTACAGAAGCTACATTTACAGCAGCTTCTGCACCAATGTGTCCAGTAGTTACTGCTACACCAGATGCTGCTTGTGGTAATTATGATTCTAATATATCATGGGTTGCAATCGCAGGAGCAGATTCTTATACAGTTACTGTAGGAACAAGTACAGGAGCAACTGATATTGCAGATAACGTTGATGTAGGTACTGCATTAACATACGATTTTGCGTCAATGGCAGCAACAGATTATTTCTATACAGTTAATGCAGTGAATACAGCTGGAACATCTACAGGATGTGCTGAAGGTTCTTTTATTACTTTTGCAACAGGTTGCTATTGTGATTCTGATACTACTAGTGTAGATGGTACTGGTATAACAAATTTACAAGTTGGATCTACAGATTTCGCTAGTGGTGGAACATTAGGATATGAAGATTTTACTGGTGCACCCGTAGATTTAGGTCAAGGAACCACATCAAACGTACAAATAACGTACGATACTGGTTATGATTATGGTGTAAATATTTGGATAGATTTTAATGATAACTTTACGTTTGAAGTTTCAGAGCAAGTTTTTATGGATGGTTTAACTGCAAGTGATTCGCCTACTACTTTCGATGCTTCTTTTACTATGCCAGCAGCAGCAGTATTAGGAACACACAGAATGCGTATTTCTTCAGATGATACTCCTGCTCAAGCAACAGCTTGTAATATGTCTACTTGGCATGTAACAATGGACGTAGATGTAAATATTATTGCAGTTGCTTGTACTGCTCCAACAGGAACAGCTACTTTAGTTACAGATTGTGATAATGCTCAGTTTTCTGTAGATGTAGATATTACAGGTTTAGGAGATGGTACATCTCAAATTAACGATGGTACTACTACGTATGCAGCTACTGCTTTAGGAATAGTGACAGTTGGTCCTTATGCAGACGCATCTTCTGTAACTTTAGTTTTAGAAAACGGTACAGATCCTACTTGTGATATTAATTTAGGTACTTTTACTAATACTTGCCCACCAGCAAATGATACTTGTGCTGGTGTTATAGATTTAGGTACTCAAATGAGTCCATTATCTGCATCTACAGTTAATGCAAATAATGATTTTGGTTCTTTTGATTGTTTTAATACAAATAATGAATCTCCTGATATTGTATATTCAATTTTAGTGCCAGATGGTTATACGTTAACAATTGGTCAGACAGCTAATAGCTATGATTCTGAACATAGATTAGGTTATGGAGGTGCTTGTCCAGGTACTACATCTGTGGCTTGTACAGATGATTCAGATTTGACTATAGAATCATGGGCTAATGGTACAGGTGCAGATGAAACAGCTTATTGGATTCAATCAGCATATTCTAATGGATCTGGAACTTTTACTCTTGAATGGTCTCTAGCTGCTACACCTCCAGCAAATGATGATTGTGCAGCAGCTACTGTTGCTCCTCATATTTTAGCAGTTGGTACTCTTGTTAATGGAGATACTACTAATGCAACAGATTCTGGCGTAGCTGCTGGTGCTTGTGGAGCAACTGGTGGAGATAAAGATATTTGGTACTCATTTGTAGCAACTGCTACAATGGTAACAGAAGGAGCTAATTTTACAACAGATGCAGATCACGTAGTAGTATATTCAGGTGATTGTGCAACAGCTAATGAAATAGCTTGTTTAGCAACTGGAGAAAATACTCCTGTTTTAATAGATGGAACAACTTATTTAGTAAGAGTTTATAATTCAGGTATTGCTAAAGTTGCAGGACCAGTAGCAATTACTTTAAACGAAGGTTCTTTATCTACTAGAGATTTCGATAGTACTTTAGGTTTCTCTTACTATCCAAACCCAGTTAATAATACATTAACATTAAACGCGCAAAAAGCGATTTCTAATGTAGCTGTATTTAACATGTTAGGTCAAGAAGTTATTAGAACTGCACCAAATGCAGTATCTAAAGTTGTTGATATGTCTAACTTACAATCTGGAGCTTACTTTGTACAAGTAACTGTTGGATCTACTGTAGAAACAGTAAGAGTTATTAAAAACTAATAATTACTTATAAAATGTTTTACTAAATTTTAGTACAACATAAAATTTTTAAAAGCCACTCTGAAAAGAGTGGCTTTTTTATTGGAGTAAATTCAAGATAAAACTAATGAGTTAAAACCAAATTTTAAAGCCTAATACCAGAAGCTCCTTCCTTCAGTTGAAGGAAGGTGGTTTTTACTTTAGTAAAAACCGGATGGTTTGCTAAAAGCGCGAAGCTGCTTTAATAATAGTATGTTTTTTTTGTATATTTTATGTTTATTTACCTAATAGTTGTTTGTTATAAGTGCAACTTGTACTATACATAAATTAAATAGGTAATTTTTTTATTTAGATAATAACAATTGCATTCCGTTATTTTGAAGTTCAAGAGCTATTACTGTACATTTGTGTTATGCAATTATCGTTTTCATTTATTATTCCTGTTTACAATCGTCCTAACGAAATAGAAGAGCTTTTGCAAAGCTTTACTAAGTTAGAAGGTGCAACAGAATTTGAGATTGTTATTGTCGAGGATGGTTCTACAGATTCATCAAAACATATTGTGAGCAATTATAATTCGCAATTAAATATTTCATACTTTTTTAAAGAAAATTCTGGTCCAGGAGCTTCTAGAAATTTCGGAATGCAAAAAGCAAAAGGTAATTATTTTATTATTTTAGATAGCGATTGTATTCTACCAAAAGAATACTTAAACGAAGTAGAAAAGAATTTAAAGACCAAATACGTAGATTGTTTTGGTGGCCCAGATGCAGCTGGTGCTTCATTTTCAAACTTACAAAAGGCTATTAATTTTAGTATGACCTCGTTTATTACAACAGGAGGCATTAGAGGTAATAAAAATAGCGTCGATAAATTTCAGCCTAGGAGTTTTAACATGGGCTTATCTAAAAAAGCATTTGAAGCTACTAAAGGTTTTGGTCGCATTCATCCTGGAGAAGATCCAGACCTATCCATACGTTTATGGCGTTTAGATTTCGAGACTGCTTTTTTTGAAAGTGCTTATGTATATCATAAACGCAGAATTTCGTGGTCTAAATTTTATACACAAGTCAATAAATTTGGAATGGTAAGGCCTATTCTTAACAAATGGCATCCATCAACAAAAAAGGTGACCTATTGGTTTCCTACAGTATTTGTTTTGAGTGTTGTGTTTTCAGTTTTATTATCTTTTATTAATGTATTGCTGCCATTATATCTTATATTAGGTTATTATGGGTTTGCATTCATTACCGCTTTGCTTCAAACAAAAAATATAGTTGTAGCGTTTCAATCTTTAATAGCAGTAACAATTCAGTTTTTTGGTTATGGTATAGGTTTTTTAAAATCTACATTCTTTATAGGTGCTTTAAACCGAAATCCAGAACAGCAATTTCCAAAACTATTTTTTAAACATAAATAATGTCTTTAGTCACAAGTACAATAAAAAACTTTCTAAGAAGTAGGAAACTTAATGTGTTTCTAATCTTTTTTATGCTCGCTTTTTTTATTTTGGTGTTGGCTAGGCTTTCAGCAAGTTATACAAATACAGTTAAGTTTAATGTAGCGTTAAAGAATATTCCTGACGAAATGATAGTGCTTAACGATTCGTCTAATACATTAAATTTCACCATGACAACAGATGGTTTCGAGTGGATGAAATACTATATAAAAACACCTTCTGTTGAAATTGATTTTAAAAATGAAGTTAAAAAAGCCGATTCTCTGTACGTGTGGTCATTGTCTAGAGGTTATGCAGGTATTAATGGCCAGTTTAACAAAGACATTGTTGTAAAAACCATTAATCCAGATACGCTTTTATTTAAAGTAGATATTAATGCTGTAAAAACGATACCAGTTATACCAAACTTAAACATTAGCTATAGTCCAGGTTATAATGTTTTAAATGCTATAGTTGCAGTACCAGATTCTATAAAGATAATAGGCCCAGAATCTCTACTTTCTAAAATTAATAGTATTGAAACCAAAGTGTTAAACAGGAATGCCGTTAATAAGCCTTTTAGCACACAATTAGCGTTAAAGTTAGAGACTCTAGATTCTCAAATTAATGTAAAAACTAAAACAGTTAGTATTAATATTAAAGCAGAGAAATTTACTGAAGGCACTCTTAGTTTGCCCATAAATATTATTAATGTCCCAAATAATGTGAAGGTTAATTATTTTCCTAAGACTATTAATTTATCATACTATACAAGTTTGGAAAGTTATAACACTATCGATATAAACGATTTTGAAGTTGTTTGCGATTTTAAAGAACATAATAGCAAATCGTCTTATTTAACACCTAAATTAATAAAATCTCCAAAAGCTATTAAAACATTTCGCTTACACGAACAGAAAATAGAATATATAATTTCAGAATGATAACAGTAGGACTTACAGGAGGAATAGGAAGTGGTAAAACCACAGTTGCTAAAGCATTTGAAGCTTTAGGGATACCAATATATATAGCAGATGATGAAGCTAAAAAACTAATGAATACCTCTAAAGTTCTTAAGCGAAAACTAATTGCGCTTTTTGGTGAAGTTGCTTATAAAGACAATAAATTAAATAGACCTTATTTAGCAAAAGCTATTTTTAATAATAAAGCTTTATTAGAAAAAATGAATGCGATAGTGCACCCAAAAGTTGGAAAGCATTTTATAAAATGGAAAAACAAACAAGAAGCACCATACGTTATAAAGGAAGCTGCTATTCTTTTTGAAAATGGAAGTTATAAAAACTACGATTATATTATTACAGTTACTGCGCCAGAAAAAACACGTATAGAACGCGTTTTAAAACGCGATAATGCAAGCATAGAAAAAGTAAAAGCAATTATTGCTAACCAATGGAAAGATGAACTAAAAGTTAGCCTTTCGGACTTTGTAATTGTAAATACTAACCTCGATACTACAAAAAAAGAGGTTTTAAACACGCACAAGAAACTCTTAAAAAAAGCAAATAAATTTTAAATTTTAACATTTTTGTTAATGTAAGGTTAAATGCAAGGCTTACTAAATGTTAAAATATTAATTTTGAATGGATGAGTAAAAAAGTGTTTTTTGTACTAGCAATCTTAATGAGCTTGTCTCTTATAGGTATCATATTTGTGCAAAGCTACTATATTTCTAATTCTGTAAGTAATAAGGAAGATAACTTCAACTTTAATGTTAAGCAGGCCTTAAGCAAAGTTTCTAAAAATGTGGAATATGAAGAATTTAGAGATTATTTTAATAAGATAAGACCATTAATAGCTCAAGATGTTGACGTTATAAAAGATACAACAGCAATACGTAATCTTTATGTTAGACAAGAAGACCAAGCTAGAAACGAAACACTCGTTTATAGTTATGGAATCTTAGAAGAAAATTATAAATTATCTCCAGCGCTCTTTGACATAGGTTTAGATACTATTAGTATTAAAAAAATTATTAGTAAAAAGGAAACTAAAGTCTTTAAAGCAAATGATATTGATGGTAACCTTAATAATAATGAAGTTTTTGCTAAATATAGTAATACTGAAAAATTCTTGATTGATGATTATTATAAAGATTTTGCATACACAATACCAATACATCAGCGAATAACAAAAGAAAAACTAAACAGATTACTTACTTTTGAACTACAGCATTTTGATATTGGTATAGATTATGAGTTCGCTATTTACAGTAGTGATTTAGCAACAAAAATACAGACAGATAATTTTGAGTTAGAAGACCAAGTAACAATGGAAGTGCCAATTTTTTCTGAAGATAATGGAAATTATAATTACCGTTTGCTAGTCAATTTTCCAGATCGAAATAAGTTTATATGGTCTTCTGTAATTGGTATGTTGGGTTTATCTGTTTTGTTTACTTCAATAATAATTATTGCATTTGTAACAGCGTTATCACAGATTATAAAGCAACGCCAGATTGCTGAAATTAAAACAGATTTTATTAATAACATGACGCATGAGTTTAAAACGCCTATCGCAACTATAAACCTGGCTTTAGATTCTATTAAGAATCCAAAAATTATAGATGATAAAGAGAAGGTTAAACGCTATTTACAGATGATACGTGAAGAAAATAAACGTATGCATGCACAAGTAGAGAATGTACTAAGGATATCTAAACTTGAAAAAAATGAGTTAAACATTAGTAAGGAAGGTATTAGTTTACACGACTTAATAGAAGATGCTATCTCTCATGTAGAATTAATTGTAGAAGATAGACAAGGACATATAGAGACAGAACTTAAAGCAACTAAGTCTTCTGTACTAGCAAATGAAACGCATTTTATTAATGTTTTGGTAAACATTTTAGACAATGCTATTAAATACTCGCCAGAGGCCCCAAAAATTACTGTAGAAACAGTAAACGTTGGAAATAATATTCTGGTTAATATAAAAGATGAAGGTAGCGGAATGAGTAAAGCTGCCGTAAAACGTGTTTTCGAAAAGTTTTATAGAGAACACACAGGAAATATACATAATGTAAAAGGTCATGGTTTAGGCTTATCTTATGTAAAAAGAATTGTAGAAGACCACAGTGGTCACATATCAGTAACAAGTGAAAAAGGAAAAGGAAGTGCTTTCACGATAAAACTTCCGTTAATATCATAACATTATGGACGAACAAGAAAAGAAAATATTATTAGTAGAGGACGATCCAAATTTTGGAACAGTTTTAAAGGATTATTTAATGATGAATGACTACGCAGTTGTCCATGCTAAAAATGGTATGGAAGGCTTCGAAAAGTTTAAAAAAGACGATTACGACCTTTGTATCTTAGACGTTATGATGCCTTATAAAGACGGTTTTACACTTGCTAAAGAAATTAGAGAGAAAAATGCAGATGTGCCAATTATTTTTCTAACTGCAAAAGCAATGAAAGAAGATGTGCTTAAAGGTTATAAAGTAGGAGCAGACGATTATCTTAATAAACCTTTTGACAGTGAAGTGCTTTTAATGAAAATTAAAGCAATCATGACAAGAAAGGCAACAGATACAGTTGCAGATAGCAAACAATTTGATTTTGAAATTGGGCATTTTCACCTTAATTCGAAATTAAGATTCCTTACTTATAAAGGTGGTGAAGCTGTAAAATTATCTCCAAAAGAAAACGAATTATTACGTTTATTAGCTTTACATGAAAACGATTTAATGCCAAGAGAACTAGCATTAACAAAAATATGGAGAGACGATAATTACTTTACATCAAGAAGTATGGATGTTTATATTGCAAAATTGCGTAAATATTTAAAAGTAGACGATAAAGTAGAAATACTAAATATTCATGGTGAAGGCTTTAGACTTGTTGTAAACCCTGACTAAAAGTATAACACTATAACTATATTAAAAAGCTTGTAATTTTATTACAAGCTTTTTTGTTTTTATAAAAGGCTTTAAAACGTAATCTTTAAATTATTGATTTTTTTTAGTGTCTATGGTTATTACATCAAAAATTAAATGTCCTTCATTATTTTGCCCATTAATAATTAATTTAATTTCATCTAAATTATTATTGAATACTGTAATTAAATTGTCTGAGTTTGGTTTCAGGTCAGTACTCGGCAACCAGTCTAGTGTACTGTAATATTTTTTAGAATTATTAGTAGGGAATTGTAAATCGTATTCTTTGTAATTCTCTGTTGGAATTGTAAAACCAAAGTCTACATTTCCTTTTTTAACAGTAAACTTTGTATTGTTATTTTTTGCTTTATTTTTAAACGGATTTATCTCTCCTTTTGTTTTTAATATTACAACTCCTCCAAAACCATCTAAACCATAACCAGCTCCAGATGCATTAACTTTTGCCTCTATAATTTCTGTTGCATTTATGGTTCTTAATAAGTCGAAATCTGAAACTCTTACACCATTTAAAATTATTGCAACTTCATCATTTCTACTTCCCGCAATAATTGATTTTGCACCTCTTGTAGACCTAACTTTTGTAGATTGGATGTCAACTAGTATTCCAGGTAAGTCTTTAATAACATCCATTGCTGTTTGGCCTGTAGAGTATTTGCTTTCTATAATTGTATATGTTTTTGTAAAACTACTTCCACGCGTTTTAGGGTCTGGATAATCATCTGGTAAAACTATTTTTTTCTTCTTAGACTCAATTAAAACCTCTTCTAATGTTTCGTTCTTGTTATTAAATTCAGTTTTTATTATACTATTATTAAAGTCATCTACATAAAAATTTTCTAAATTTCTGGTAGAAATTGATGCAGGTTTATAGCTTAAAAACTCTTCTTTAATTTTTATAACAGCTTTTAATAGTTTGCCTTTGCTATCCACTAAAGATAATTTGTAAGCAGAGTTTTGTTTTAATAATAAACTATCAAAAACAAAAGTATTATTAGGCTTTAGTTTAGAAACTAAAATAATATTATTTTCTTGCGATGTTAGCATCACTTTAGAACTATTAATATCTACATTATTTATAATTATAGAACCGCTTACTTTCATTCCTATTTCAGAGTTTTTATACTCTTTCTTGTTAATTGGCGCGTTTTTAAAATCTGTTTTACTTTTAGTTTGTATATAACTATCTAGCTTGTCTAGGTTAAATCCTTCAGAGAAATAATCTGCCACATTACCAGTTTTATCTTTTAAATATGGAGTTACTAAAAAGTCTGTAAGAATATTGTTTTGGTTTTTATACATTAAGGACTCTGTTGGTAAAACCGAAATACTAACATTTGTATTTGTAAATACATTTTTAAGCATTAACGCTATTGTAGTAGAATCTTTTTTACGAATAGTTTTAGTTGCTTCTAACTTTATTATTTCCTTTTTATCATTATAAATATTACGCTCTGCAATTGGTTGATTGCTTTGGTTAAATATGGTAATAGTATTTACACCATTAAAAAGATCCTTTTTAAGAAGGTTTAAATTGAAACTATTATAATCACCATTTAATTCAATTGGAATAACAGACAATACATATCCTTTTCTGTGTATTACAACAAAAAAGGTGTTTCCCTTTTCTTTATCTAGTGTTGCTTTATTTGTTGCTATGCTTAAATTAATAGCATCACTATTTTTAGCATTCTTTTTTTTATGGATTATTAATCCACTCTCTTTTGCACTCGGGATTTCAAATTTAGAATCATTAACAGTAGCAAAATATTTAGTTCCTTTACTAGCTGTTAGTTTAAAAAAGCCAATTCCGTTTTCACCACTTTTATATTCTAAAATAACGTCTCCATTAGTATTTACTATTTTTCCATTTAATTTTAATGGAATATTATTTTTTGTTATAGTAAAATATATGGTGTTTTCTGTGTTTTCAAGTATTACGTTACTTTCAGGATAAAAACTAAAAACAGTTAAATTATCTAATGTATTATTGTTATTAGTTTTGTCTATAAAACCATCGTCTAAACTCTTTACTTGTATAGATTTAATATAAGTATTTTCGAAATTGGTGTTCCAATTGGTTTCTAATTCTATAAAATATGTTCCGGTTTTTAAGTCTTCAGGAAGTTCTATATTACCATTCACTTTCCCATTATTAACAAACACTAATTGATTTGCAACTAATTTTTTTTCTGAATCATAGATATTAATATAAAGATTCGAAGTTTTATAATTAGGTGTTTCTGTAATGTCATAAGCAACATAGGTCTTAAACCAAATATTTTCGCCTGAAAAGTAAACAGACTTATTAGTGTGCAGAGAGAATTTTTCTAAATGTTGTTTATGTAAAAAAGTATTTTGCTCACTAATGTTTTCAGATGTTATTGGATTGTTTTCTTGTGCAAAACTTAAATTAATAAAAAAGAAAACAATTAATATTATATAATCGGAATGGCGCATAGTAGGAGTTTTAATTTAAACTAAAAGTAATCAATTTTAAAGCAACATTTAATCCGTTATACTTATAAATGGATTACTTTATGTATTAAATCTCCTTCTGCATTAAAACCATTAATAATTAGTTTTACGCTCTCATTCTTTGGTTTTTTAATTTTTAAAATGTTAGCACTATTGGGCTTTAGTATAAAATCGGGAACCCAATCTATAGCGCTATAATAATATTCAGACTCTAGATTTGGAAACGTTAAAGCGTTATTTTCTAATTCGTTTTGGTTTAAACTAAAACCTTTTGTTGTTTTGTATGCTTTAACAAAAGAGTTTTTGCTTTTTTTGTAGCTAAAGTCGTTTCTTGTTATTAAATTAATAGCACCTCCACCGCCTTGCAGGCCATATCCAGCTCCAGAAACGTTTACACTAATAAATTCAAAATCTGTAACTCTATAATTAGCAAGATCTAAACCGCCTTCTTGACTCATTGGAGCTCCATCAATAAAAAAGAGCATATAAGGTGAAGAAGAAATACTTGAAGGCCTTGTATTTACTATAACATAACTGCCATCTACTAATCTACTTACTCGAATTCCTTGTAGTTCTTCTAGAAATTCTACTAAGCTTTTTAGTCCCTCTTTTTCTAAATCAATATAATAATCTTTGCCAAATCCAGCACTAATTCCTAAAAAGGGATTTTCTTTTTTTATCTCTTTTATTCTTATCTCTTTTATTCTTATCTCTTTTTTGCTTTTTGTCCCTTTTAAAATAACTTCTTCAAGAGATTCTATATTTTTAGACTTAGGAAGATAGTTAAAGACTTCTCTATTATTCTTTTCTATTGTTAAGCCTTTTTCTTCTGTAAGGTTATTATTTAAAGGTTTTTTTACAGCATTGTTTATTATTATGCTATCTACTTTATAATCAATAAATTCTTTATAGATGTAAAATTCTCCTTTAATAACTTTTCCAGCTTGGTCTACTAAAGCAAGTTTATAGTCTGAAGGATGTTTTAGTAGTAAGTTGTTAAACTCAAATTTTTTATCTGTAGAAATAGATGTAGTTAAAAGGACGTTGTTAAGATGCGAAGTCAACATTACTTTATATTCACTAGTATTTTCTATTTTAGAATTTATTGCACCACTAATTTTTAAACCATTCTCATTTTTATAAAAGAGCGTTCTATTAGCTGGACTTTTATATGGAAATATTTTATTTATTTGTTTTAAGCTTTCATCATCTTTAAGTAATGTGTTAGTAATAGATGCTTTGCTATCGAATACTTTAGAATCTTCGTGTAATACCGAAATACTAATATTAGTTTCGTTAAAGGTATTTAGCAATTTTAAGTCTAAACTAATAGAGTCGTTACTTTCTTTTATAATATCTGTAGTTATGTCAATTTGTTTTTCTGGCTTATTATAATAGTTTGTTTGTGCTAAAATTTTATTTTTAGTATCAAAAACTGTTACAGTGTTAAGTCCATTATACAATGTGTTCTTTAAATAATTTAGAGTATAAGTATTTGTGTTTTTTTTAAGCGTAATTGTTGCTACAGATTTTGGAGTTCCTTTTTTATGTAAAATAGCGTAAGCAAATTTTCCGTTTTCATTTAAAAGAGAATTTGCCTTAAATTGAAAACTTACAATGTCATTTTTTTTATTAAAAGTATTTAAGGTTAATGCGTTTTGCTCATCCTTATTTAAAACATCTGTTTCCAGTTCTGTATTTGTTAGTTCCTTATTATCTAGTTTTTCTATATTTTCGACTTCGGAAGGAGTAGTAGTACTGTCGTTAATATTATAAACCTCAATAGGGAAGAGGGCTCCTTCTTTAAAATTTCTATTCCATTGTGTATTTAATTGAATGGTATAATCTCCTGTTTTTATATTTTTAGGGATTTTAATTAATCCATTTGCAGTTCCATTTTTAACATAAAACAATTCACTTAATACCAATTCATTATTAGAATTATATAAACTAACATGAAGATTTGTAGTTTCTAAAAATGGTTTGTTGTCTTCTTCATGTACTACATAAGCCTTAAATAAAATATTTTCTTCTGTAAAATAGAAGTCTTTGTTGGTGTGTAAATAAAAATTCTCAACAGTATAATTATTAATATAATCACTATTAATAATTGTGTTAATATGGTCGTCGTTAACAGAGGTTTGCGAATAAGAAAAAAAAGAAGTTATAAAGACAAAAAGAAGCGTGGTTAGTTTCATGCAAAATGTATTTAGTGGTTAAATCTAATTAGTTAATAAAATGTTAAATCAATTTTTATGCCAAATTCAACTTTTAAAAATATACTCTAATTTACAATTTAGATTTTTCTATAGCTTTAATAATGTTGCTTACATCTTCTAAATAATCAAACCAGAAAGTATCTTTATTACGTTTAAACCAAGTAAGTTGACGTTTTGCAAAACGACGCGAATTTTTTTTCATTTCTTCAATAGCGAAATCAAACGTCCATTCTTCTTTAAAATAATTAAAGAGTTCTTTGTAGCCTACAGTATTTAACGCGTTAAGATGTTGTTTATCTATAAGCAATTTTGCTTCTTCAAGCTGTCCTTGAGCAAGCATAATATCTACACGTTTATTAATACGATTGTAAATTATTTCACGTTCTGCAGTTAAACCAATAGTAATAGTTTTAAAAATGCGCTTGTTTTTATCTTTATTTAAAAACGAAGAATAAGGTTTTCCGCTGCCAATACAAATTTCTAAAGCACGAATAACACGTTGCGGATTATCTATTGCAATTGTATTGTAAGCTTCAATATCAAGTTTTTTTAGCTGTAGCTGAAGTGTTTCTAGTCCTGTTTCAACCAATTCCGAATTCAAGCCTTCTCTGATGCTTTTGTCTACCTCAGGAAAATAATCTAATCCTTTTGTAACAGCATCTACATAAAGGCCAGAACCACCAACCATAATAACTACATCATGTGTTTTAAACAAAGTATCTAATGTTGCTATTGCTTCTTTTTCAAAAGCACCAACATTATAGATGTCTTCAATAGATTTATGATGAATAAAATGATGTTTTGCTTGCGCTAACTCATCAACCGTTGGAGCAGCAGTACCAATTTGCATTTCTTTGTAAAACTGTCTAGAATCTGCCGAGAGTATTTCGGTATTATAGTGTTGAGCAAGTTTAATACTCAAGCTCGTTTTTCCAATCGCTGTAGGTCCAACAATGGAAATTAGGTATTTGTTTTTAGAATTCAATATGTAGAATTAATCTATATGAAGGTTGTGGCCGCAGTTATAACAATATTCGGCACCATCTTTATGGTTCGTTGTTAAACAGTTTTGACAAGATTGAGAGTTAAGCTGAATTTTCTCAGGTTCACCATTATTTTCTTCCTCTTTTTTGGTTAATGTTTTGCTGTATTCTGCAGAAACAATTCCTGTTGGTACAGCAATAATACCATAACCTAAAACCATAATAAGCGTTGCAAGAAATTGGCCTAAAGGAGTTTGTGGTGTAATATCACCAAAGCCAACAGTAGTTAGTGTTACAATACACCAATACACACTCTTAGGGATATTTGTAAAACCATTTTCTTCGCCTTCTACTAAATACATTAGCGTACCAAAAATGATAGATGCAATAATTACAGCAAACAAAAATACAGATATTTTGGCTCGACTAGATTTAATAGCACTAGCTAATTGGTTCGATGCTCCCATGTATCTCGCCAGTTTTAAAATTCTAAAAACACGCAATAAACGTAAAGCTCTTAACGCTACTAAAGCGTGACTTCCAGCCAATATAAAAGACAAATACATTGGGATTGTAGATAGAAGGTCTATTATTCCATAAAAACTAAAAATATACTTTTTTGGTTTTTGTACTGTAATAACTCTGGCAATATATTCAATAGAAAAAAGAATAGTTACTAACCATTCTCCAATATATAATGCATTGTGATATCTAGCGTCAATAGAACTAACACTTTCTAGCATTACTAATGCAATACTAGCTAGAATAAAAATAAGCAAAATAACATCAAACAATTTTCCAGCAGGTGTATCTGCTTCGTAAATAATCTCATGGAGTTTGTTTTTCCAGTTATGTTTACTTGTTTTACTCATACTTCAAAAATACTAAATAATAATAAGCTATTTTTTCTTTAAAACAATTAGTGAATTTTTTTGCAAATCTACTATAGTACTAAAATACTCTTTTAAATAAGGATAATAGTTTTGATTGTAAATGGCTTCTTTAAAATTGAATTTAAAATAGATTATAATTTTAGAATCACTTTTTGTTACATTGAACAGCAGAGTTCCTTTTCCGTTAGGTAACTGGCATTTTTTTATTTCTGGAACTTCGCTTACTTCAAATAAATTAGTGTCGTAATCTAGTTTATATATGTAAGTGTAAGAATCTTTATAGCCAAAATCTATAGGATAAGTTCTTTCTTGAAGTTTAAAAGGGTTTTCGGCGAAAAAGGTTGTAATAAAAGGATTTATATAAATGGCGTTTCCAATGGTTTCAGATGGAATTTCAAAATCTACAACTTCAATAAACTCTTCACTATTTTTAGACGTTGTTTTAACTTCGTGATTTGTAATTGTAATGTTTGTGTTTTCGTTTTGATAGTCTGTTAGGTAACTAGATTTATTTTTAAAGTAATTTGCCTTTAAATCACTAGATTTATAACCTGTAGCTTGATGTTTTATAGAGCCATTAATAGTTCCTGTTTCATTAATTTTTGAAGTAACTTTATAGCTAACCGAAAATTTATCTTTTGGTTTAATGTCTACCCAAGAGCTTCCGGTTTTTAAATCTAACAGCCTACCATATTGGTTAAGGCATCTGTATGGTAATTGCCCAAAAGATAAATATGGGCTTGTAGCATCTAAGAAATATGTTTCTCCAGCTATTTTAGCTTGAATAATTATGTAGTTAAATTCTGAGATTACCGGAAATATTCGTGTTGGTAATCCGTTAGATCTTGTAGACATTAATATTGGTAGTACTTCAATATTATTTTCGTTAAGTAAATTAAATAATAACAAGTTAATTTCTGAAGCTCTACCAACTTTATTTTTTATTAAATCTTTTAAAGAAAGGTCTCCAAAAATATTAAATTTTTCATCCCATTTATAGTTGTTTTGTACATATTCTACAATAGCTTGAGCCTTTTTTAATTGATCTTTTTCGGTTGTAGTTTCATGAGAAAGTAGCTCTTTAACAACTGAACCTTTATTTAATTGTCTTCCAATACTTTTCTCTGTTTTTAATTCTTTGTCTACTGTTTTCCATGATTTGGTGATATTGTCTCTACGCCCATCAAAACCTGTATAAACCTTCAATTCGTATTCTACTTTTGAAATATAATTTTCTTTAGTAGTCATATATTCTTCATCTATAAAAGCTGGAACATCTTTCATAACATAAACAGTTTTAAAACAATCTGCTTTTGCTCCTGAAGATGATTTTAAACACTCTTTCTCAACATCGTTGGTATTTATATTTAAAGGTGTTTTGCCAACCAATTTAATGTTATAATCGTAATTAGCAGGTATACTTGCATGATACTCACTATATAGTGTCGGAATATTAGTTTGAAAATACCAGTTTCTATAATTAAAAATAAAAGGAGTATCTAAGGTATAGCTATATTTAATTACTGAGCCTTCTTTTATATTTGGCATTGTAAATTTAACTAAGGTATAATTGTCGTTATACTTTTCTGTGAAAATTTGACTTTTATTGAGTTTCTGGATGTCTAATGTTCCGTTAGTATTTGTATTAGTAGTAGTGCCAATTATTTTAGTTACTTTTTCTTTATTATCACTGTTTTTATATAGTAAAATGGAAACATTTGCTTGGTCGAAACCATCTCTATTAAGAATTTTAATTTTACGTTTAATCTCGGTTTTTAATCTAAAGTCATCTTGATCAAAATAGGAGTTTCCAAATTCATAAATCACTAAAGCATTTGCTGTAGAATCTTTAGCATATGTATTTTTTGTTAAATCGCTATTAGTAACATTATATCCAGAAGCATTAAATTTAGATTGAGAAAAACTAATAATTGCAAAAAATAAGAAAACTAGTACTATTGTGGTCTTTTTCATTTAAAATTTTAAAATTTTAAGACGTTTGTTTTTACGTAAATAGCTTTGTATTATATGCTGTGTGTGTCTATTATTAGTCATAGGGATAATAATAGATTTTAGAATATCTATATTGTTTATTTGGTGGTTTAAATCGTAAAAAGCATAACCTGTAAAAACACCATTTTCAATTAAAACAGCACTGCGTTCATCTACCTTTCTACCTTTATCTATAATAATCATGTTTTGATCTTTATAGCTGTATTTTTCAATAAACTCATTAACGCGCTTATTGTAAAGCACTGTGTTTTCTTCATTTAAACAAGCACCTTCACATTCTTTTAATTCATATCTAAAACAGCTATCAAGCGTTTTTTCTAAACCACAAAGTTTTAAACATAAAGAATACGTTTCTACTGCACGATGCAAAAAGTCTTTTGCACTTTGTTTATTGCTAAAAGTTGTTATAACTTTTTTGCGTCCATCTGCAGGATCAATAGTTAAATTTATATAACCATTACTATCTATAGAACTATACAATGCATGAGAAATTTTTGTTTTTCTCATTGCACGATTAAAAAGAGGTTTGTTTTGTTTTATTTCGTGACTCTCTTTTAGTAAGGCAATAAGTTCGCTACCAGTAGTATCGTAAGTTACTGTTGCTACTTGAATTTGAATTTTTTTAGATTTTCTATCTGTACCTGTAAAATGCTGATTTATTCGTTTTTTAATGTTCTTACTCTTACCAATATAAATAATGTTTCCATTTTTATTATGGATATAATAAACACCTGTTTCCGAAGGCATTTGAGCAATAATATCTGTTAGTTTTGGCTCTAATTGTAACTTAGGATGTTTTCTTAAAAAGGTTTGAATAATTGTTTTTTCGACATCTTTACTCAATAATAATTTAAAGAGTTTTACAGTAGCTAATGCATCTCCAGAAGCACGATGCCTGTCTGTAACAGGTATGCCTAAAGAACGTACTAATTTACCTAAACTATAAGACGGTAAATCTGGAATAAGTGTTTTAGCTAATTCTACAGTACATAGTGTTTCACGATCGAAATCGAAACCTAAACGTTTAAATTCTGTAGTTAATATTCGGTTGTCAAATTGTGCATTATGTGCTACAACTACGCAACCTTCTGTGATTTCTACAACTCGTTTTGCGATCTCGTAAAACTTTGGCGCGTTTTTTAACATGTTACTGTTAATACCAGTAAGGTTTACAACAAATGGTTGGATTTCTCTTTCCGGATTTACTAAACTAATAAATTGGTCTACAACTTCGTGACCATCAAATTTGTAAATAGCAATCTCTGTTATGCCTTCTTCGTTATACTTACCACCTGTGGTTTCTATGTCTATTATTGCGTACAAATAAGTTAAAAAATAATAATTAAAAGTTAATAGTTATTAGGCTTTTGATTTCATAGTGTTAATTGTCGAAACTAACATTTTTATTAATTCATTATTAGCAAAAATAAGTGTTTTACTAGTTTCTGAATCTATATAATTAGAGTCTTTTAATAAAGATATCCAATAGTCTGTTTCGTTAGCTTCTTTAAGAGCGATACTCATTTTACTAATAAAATCTTTATTAGATTGAGCAAACTCTGCTTCTCTAATATTAGCACCAATTGATGTGCCGCTTCTTAGTAGTTGTTTTGATAAAGTATATTCTTTATAATTAGAAGAAATAGATTTGTATACTGAAATAATTCTTAAAGCAAAATCATAACTTTTAGTCTTTAAAATTGATTCTCTCATGAGTATAACTATTAACTTTTAGTTGCGATAACCAAAGATACTACTTCCTACACGAACCATTGTACTTCCACACTCGATTGCTAGTTTGTAATCTCCACTCATTCCCATGGAAATAGTTTGTAGTTGACAGTTTGTAGTTTCAGTCACTTTTAAATCTTCTAAAGTAGACTTTAAAAGTCTGAATTCTTTTTCAATTTGAAGTGTGTTTTCTGTAAAAGTTGCCATTCCCATAACACCAATTACTTTAATATTTTTTAATGCTGAAAAATCTTCCGATTGTAATATATCTGAAGCTTCTTTTGCAGACATTCCAAATTTAGAATCTTCTTCGGCAATTTTAATTTGAAGTAAACAGTCTATTACTCTGTCGTGTTTTAAGGCTTGTTTGTTAATTTCTTTAAGTAGCTTGAAGCTTTCTACACCATGTATTAAGCTAACAAAAGGAGCCATGTACTTTACTTTATTGGTTTGTACATGTCCAATCATGTGCCATTCGATATCTTTTGGCATTTGCTCGAACTTGTCCGCCATTTCTTGGATTTTGTTTTCTCCAAAAATGCGTTGCCCTGCATTGTATGCTTCCATTAAATCACTCACAGGTTTCGTTTTAGAAACGGCAACTAATGTTACGTGTTCTGGAAGTGTTTGTTTTATGTTGTTTAGGTTATGTTGTATGCTCATTTTATTATCTAATGCTTTTTAGTTTCTAGATTGCTAATTAAAAGTAAAAACATTTGTCAAAACTCATAAATAGTAACACCGCTCCTCAATTTAGGCTCAATATAAGTGCTTTTTGGAGGCATTTTAAGGCCATCGTCTGCAATGCGTTTCATTTGTTCTATTGTAGCAGGAATCATACCAAAACCGACTTTAAACTCACCACTGTCTATTTTACTTTTAAGGTTTACAATATCTTTTTTTCCGCTTAAATAATCGATGCGTTTATCGTGTCGTAAATCTTCAATTTCTAAAATTGGTTTTAAAATGGTTTGATAGAGTAGTTGTGCGTCGAGCTCATCTAAAGAGGTTCCAAATTTATAACTAGTTTTACGTAAGTATAGCGAATAAAACTCACCATCTAAATACATGCTAAAATGATGAGGTTTCGATGGTTTGTATGGCATAATACCACGGTTTTCTATACGATATGTTGTATCTAGTTTAATTAAAAACTCTTCTTTTGTAAGTCCGTTTAAGTCTTTTACAAGCCTATTAAATTCATGAATTTGCAACTCAGACTCTGGAATTAAGAAACTCATAAAATAATTATAAGTTTCATCGCCATTGTGGTTTTTGTTTTCAGCTTTTAAATCTTCACAAAGCAAATGTGATGAAGATGAACGATGATGTCCATCTGCAATATAAAGCGTGTTCATGCTTGCGAAAGCTTCAGAAATTATTTTAATATGGGCTTCGTTATCTATTTGCCATAAATAATGTGTGTCTCTATAAGTGGTTGTGAATTCGAATTCTGCGCGCTCTTTCTGTATTTCGGTAATAACATTTGAAATAGCGTTATTATCTGGATAGGTGAGGAGTACTGGTTCTGCATTAAAACCAACCGTTTTTAAGTAGTCTTTAAAAACAATTTCACGACTAGCTATAGTGTCTTCATGTTTTTTAATAACATCGTTTTGGTAATCTTCTACACTTGCAGCCGCAACAATACCATTAAAGGTTTGGTGGTCACGATCTACAATTTTGTAAATGTAAAACGATGGTTTTTTGTCTTGTTTAAAAACATCATCTTCTTTAAATTCTAAATAGCGGTTTTTTACAAGTTGATAACGTGCTTCGCCAGAAATCTCCTTGGCATATTTGTAACCAGGATTAACAATATGTAAAAACGAAAACGGATTGTAATTTAAGCGGCCTTCGCGTTCTGCTTGCGTATAACTTTGGTACGAGCGTGAAGCTACAAGGCTTACTTTATCTCGTGTGGGTTTTACTGCGCGAAAAGGTTTTATGTTTGCCATAATTTACTTCCTATAAATTCAGGAACCTATTTAATTAGTTTTGTTATTCGATATTATAATATGTAATTACGAATTTTTTTCAATAAAAAAAACGTGGGAATCTATTTAATTGGATTTCAATTTAAGAGATTGCCACGTCCTTCGTCCTCGCAATGACAGCCTATTTAGCAATCAAAAAAGTAGGTTTACTTCAAAAACTGCTTCGCAACGTTCTCAGCTTTTCTACTTTCAGAGTAATCGTAAAAACCTTCACCAGATTTAATACCTAGTTTTCCAGCACGAACCATATTTACTAATAATGGACATGGTGCATATTTAGGATTTTTAAAACCATCGTACATAACGTTTAATATAGATAAACAAACGTCTAAACCTATAAAATCTGCTAATTGTAATGGTCCCATTGGGTGTGCCATACCTAATTTCATAACAGTATCAATCTCTTCAACTCCAGCAACACCATTATAAAGTGTTTCTATAGACTCGTTAAGCATTGGCATTAATATTCTATTGGCAACAAATCCTGGATAATCGTTTACTTCTGTTGGTGTTTTACCTAGTGTTCTAGATAATTCCATGATAGTATTTGTTACTTCGTCGCTAGTGTTATAACCACGAATAATCTCTACCAATTTCATAATTGGTACAGGATTCATGAAGTGCATACCAATTACCATTTCTGGTCTAGAAGTTACTGCTCCAATTTGAGTTATTGATATAGACGATGTGTTTGTAGCTAGAATAGTATCTTCTGGGCAAGCCTCGTCTAATTGCTTAAAAATCTTTAATTTTAAATCAATGTTTTCGGTTGCAGCTTCTACAACTAAACTTGCATATTCTACACCTTCTTTTACGCTTGTATATGTTGTTATATTAGCTAAAGTACCAACTTTATTAGCTTCTGTAATTCTCTCTTTAGCGACCATTCTATCTAAATTCATAGTAATGGTTGCGATTCCTTTTTTTAGTGACTCTTCGCTAATATCTATTAATTGTACTTTAAATCCTGATTGTGCAAAGGTATGAGCGATACCATTTCCCATAGTTCCTGCTCCAATTACTGCTACGTTTTTCATCTGTATTGTTTTTTGTCATTGCGAGACTTTTTCTAGTCGTGGCAATCTGTTTGTTTTATAACTTAAAATTTAATTTGAACATCAATTATAAAGATTACTTCAGTCGTTCCTCTTTCGTAATGACGACTTTTCTAAAACTGATCGATAATCATACTAGCAACACGTAAAGCTTCAGTACCATCGTGTAATGTAACTATTGGCTTTGTGTTAGTGTTTATAGCATCAGCAAAACTTTCTAATTCATCTAAAATCGCATTGTTGCTAGGCACATCTGGATTATCGAAATAAATTTGCTTCTTGATTCCTTCAGCATTTTGAAGAATCATATCGAAATCTCCAGGAGTTTCTGGAGCGTCTTTCATTTTTACTACTTCACATTTCTTTTCTAAGAAATCTACAGAGATGTAAGCGTCTTTTTGAAAGAAACGTGTTTTACGCATATTCTTCAACGAAATTCTACTTGCTGTTAAATTGGCAACACAACCGTTTACAAATTCTATACGTGCATTTGCAATATCTGGTGTATCACTAATTACCGAAACGCCACTTGCAGAAACACTTTTAACTTTAGATTGTACAACGCTTAAAATAACATCTATATCATGAATCATTAAATCTAAAACCACAGGAACATCTGTTCCTCTTGGGTTAAATTCTGCTAAACGATGTGCTTCTATAAACATTGGACTGTCTAGTTGGTGTTTTATAGCTATAAAAGCAGGGTTAAAACGTTCAACATGACCAACTTGTCCTTTAACACCATGTTCGGCAACTAAAGTTCTTAATGTTTCGGCTTCTTCAACAGTATTTGTAATAGGCTTTTCTATAAAAATATGCTTGCCTTTGGCAATGGCTTGTCTAGCACAATCGTAATGCGAAAGTGTTGGTGTTACAATATCTACCATGTCTACAGCATCTATTAAAGCTTCTATAGAATTAAAGTATTTATAACCAAATTCTGCTTCTACCTTTTTACCGTTCTCTTCACTAGAATCGTAAAAACCAACAAGGTTATATTTATTAGATTGATTAAGTAATCTTAAATGAATTTTCCCTAGGTGTCCAGCACCTAAAACTCCAGCGTTTAGCATTCTATTTACGTTTTTTTCAAAAATAAGATATTTACCTACGAATTTGGCAAATTTGATTGTATTTTTAATAGGTATTAACAATATAATTAAATTCCACTATTTACTTTTAAAACGAAGATTGTTTCATTAATTTTATCATTCTAAACTTTCCACCATTTTGCAAGATACTTTTAAACACAAAGGCCTAAGACAACAATTAGTTAATATATTAGTAAACAAAGGTATTACAGATAAAGCTGTATTAAATGCCATTGGAAAAATACCAAGGCATTTGTTTATGGATTCTAGCTTTTTAGACCATGCTTACCAAGATAAAGCGTTTCCTATAGCTGCAGACCAAACTATATCGCAACCTTACACAGTAGCTTTTCAAACCGAATTAATGGAAATTACTAGAGGCGATAAAGTGCTTGAAATTGGTACAGGAAGTGGTTACCAAACTGCTGTTTTGTGCGATTTAGGAGCTAAGGTTTATAGTATTGAAAGACAACAAGAGTTGTTTAAAAAAACAAGTAAGTTTCTACCTAAATTAGGATTTAGAGCTAAGAAATTTATTTTTGGCGATGGTTATAAAGGTTTGGTAGAAGAGGCACCTTTTAAAAGTATTATTGTAACAGCTGGAGCGCCTTTTGTGCCTAAGCCATTACTTGCACAACTTGAAATTGGTGGACGCTTGGTTATTCCTGTGGGAGATAGCGTGCAAACCATGACGCTTTTTGTAAGAAAAGGAGTGAAGGAATTTGATAAAACGGAGTTTGGTGAGTTTCGTTTTGTACCGCTTTTAGAGGATAAGAATTAATTCCATCCTTAATTCTTTCTAAAAGGAAGAAAACTATTATGGAAAATATAATAACATTAATAAATTCCTTCTCCTTTGGAGTGGGTAAGAGAGGAATGAAGAAAATTACTTTTATTATCATTTTAGTTTTTCAGTTTAGTTTTTCACAGAATTATACTGAATACCATACAGGAAACGTAACAGATTTAGTAGTAACTCCAAATTCAGGAGTCTGTTTAATGGGAGGAGCAAGTGAAAGCGATGAAGCTATGGTTTGGTTTTTAAATAAAGCAAATGGTGGAGATGTAGTTGTGTTAAGAGCTTCTGGAGGCGATGGTTATAATAATTATTTTTATTCAGGTTTAGGAATTGCCATCAATTCTGTGCGCACTTTTGTCATTAATAATGAAGCTGGAGCAATAGATCCTTATGTATTAGATAAAATAGAAAATGCAGAAGCCATTTGGTTTGCTGGTGGAGACCAATATAATTACGTTAATTACTTTAAAGACAATGCCGTTGAAACTGCTTTAAATAATTTTATTAATGTAAAACAAGGCGTTATTGGAGGAACAAGTGCTGGAATGGCTATTTTAGGAAGCGCATATTTTAGTGCAGAAAATGGAACGGTTACAAACGCTCAAGCTTTAGGTAATCCTTATCATAATAGAATGATTTTAGGGTATAACGATTTTTTAGAAGTCCCGTTTCTTGAAAATGTAATTACAGATACACATTACGATGATCCAGACAGACGCGCAAGGCACGCTGTTTTTTTAGCACGTTTCTCGAAAGACAATAACGCACGTTCTTTTGGTATTGCCTGTAACGAATACACAGCTGTTTGCATAGAGAATGATGGAAAAGCCTATGTTTATGGAGATTACCCAAATTACGAAGAGCATGCCTTTTTCTTGCAAACCAATTGTGCAATTACAGATTATATTCCTGAGAATTGTACCTCTGGAAATGCTTTGCATTGGAATAAAAGTGGAGAAGCACTTAAAGTATATAAAGTGCCAGGAATGACTACTGGTGAGAATTATTTCGATTTAAGCGATTGGACTACAGGTAGTGGTGGCAACTGGGAAAACTGGTTTGTAAATAATGGAAGTTTTAATACAGCAAGCACAGTTAATCCTAATTGTAGTGCCTTATCTGTTTCGGAATTTGAGTTTGAAAGTATAAAGTTGTTTCCAAATCCTTTTCAAGATAAGATTACCATTGCTAAAAACGAAACACTACTTAAAATTGAATGTTTTGATGCCTTCGGAAGAACTATCCCTTTAGATTTTAATGGAAAAACTATTGATACAAATGAATTAGCATCTGGTGTTTATTTTTTTAAAGTTTATACTGAAACTTCCTCTAAACTTTTAAAAATGATTAAAGAGTAATTATTTTGAAAGAGTTCGTTTACGTATTCGTGTATGGAACGTGCGTTTTTGCGTGCGAGGATTTTCCGAAGAGAAAATCAGAAGCTAGAAAAAAAGCACTTCCCATTTTGTTAAGACTAAATTAAGCATTTTTTTATACACTTTGTTTAGCACGTTTTTAATTAATTACTATTTCAACATTTATTTCTTGCTCATCTCTCAATTTTGGAATTAGAGCGTGATATGTTAAATTTGGTGCTACATTTGTTCCATTTTGATTGAAGGTAACGTTTAGGTTTTGGTTTCTAGTTTCACAATTTTCAATCAATTCATAGTCAATAGAAGTATTCCCATTCGTAAGTCCTTTTTTTCCAATTATCAAATCATAAACAGAAAAATCAATAGTAGGTTGGCAACTTCCTGATACAAATTCAGAAAAATCAAGTTGATTCCTAATAATCATATGATTTTCAGATAATTCTATATCCATTTGATGTTTTGTGTTTGTACAACCATATTCAATTTCAAGACTTGTCGTGTTTAAAACTATGTCTGTACAATCTTCATTATTACAGTTACAAGAAACGAGTCCAAGAAATAAAATAGAGATAATCAAAATTTGATATTTCATAATTCAGTTTTTTTATAAGATGCTCTTTTTTCGAATTGGTTGCGTCAAATTGACTACAATGTTCAAGATATGGTTCCGTTTTAAAGCATTAAATTTTTCGTAAACGAAGTTAAATTATTTTTTTACTAAGTTAAATTTATAAATTTATAAATTTCAAAACAAAAGGTTCCTGTTTTATCGTAATACGAATAGCACATAAATAGGAGTGTGTTAAAAAATTACTCGTAACCTAAAGATGGCATTGGGTGTTTTTTATGGTATTAACAATATGCTTTTTAAATTATTCTAGTCTGTTTATTCCGAAACTGCTTTTAGTCCTACAATTGATATAATTAAAGTAGTAATAAAAAATAGTCGCCATAATGTAGCTGGTTCCTTAAAAATAAAAATTCCAACCAAAACAGTTCCTACAGCACCAATACCTGTCCAAACCGTGTACGCTGTACCAATGGGTAATTGTTGTGTTGCTTTTAAAAGAAGAAGCATGCTTATTGCTACACAAACAAAAAAGCCAATGTACCAATAAGTTGATTCACTTCCTGTAGCTTCTTTAGCTTTGCCAAGGCAAGCAGCAAAAGCAACTTCAAAAAGGCCAGCTATTATTAATAGTATCCAATTCATTGGTTCTTAATTTCTTAATTTCTTTATTTAGAAAATGCATTTAAAACTTCCATTGCTTTTTCTGTGTCTTTTGTATCTACAAAAATATGATCGTGATAATAAGCAGCGACAACATTGCAACTAATTCCGTTATCGGATAATGCATTCGAGAAAGCTGCTGTTAAACCAACTGCTTCTAAAGAGGAGTGTACGGTAAGTGTAATCCATGAAGCGACAAAAGAATAGTCTAAGTTTAATTGGTCTGCGACCTCCTTTTTAGCAATAATGGTAGTGCTTTCTTCTTCTTTAAAAGACATAACAATTTGATTAAGGTTTATTTGTTCCAAATTATCAGTTTTACAAAACACAAATTCTCCTACATTATGTTTTGGTTTCATAGACTTTAAAAGGACGTCTAATTTCTTTTCTCCGCTCATTTATTTAGTGGTTTTGGTTAGTCTTTGTAATTCATTTAAATTCGCTTTTCCAACACTGTGTGCAGATTGTGGGTTTTGGCCAGTTACTAATCTTTGGCTTGTACTACATGTAGTCAACATATTTTTTTTAATAATTAAATCTGTAATTTTTATAACAGAGAATTACTGCTTACGCTGGAATTTGTTAAAAACTAATCCCAAACATAACAGCATCGTTAACAAAACCACTTTGGTATGAACGCACATAATCTACACGTAAGAATCTAAATTTACCAAATCCAATATTATCTACACCAATAGAGTATTCCGAATACGGTTTGTTTTCATGAGTAAATGCTGCTTTAGCACCTAAAATAAGATTAAAGTTTAGTTTGTTTATTAGCGGAATCTTGTTTAAAATGTAACCATTAAAACGATATTCGGTATGTAATTCTGCATAGCTATTGTTTGTACTTAAACCATAGTAAGGTAGGTTTTTAAACGAGTCTAAATAAGAGCCATCTAGTTTTACATTGGTTTGGTTGCCATTAAAGTGGTGGTAATCCATAAAAGCAATAGTATCTGCATTTGAAAAAAGACCTCCTTGTGCATTGTATTCAAATTCACCTTTATTTCCAAGATCTATACGTTGTCTTAGTCTGGCTTTAAACTGGTCGAAATTATAATTAGAATCTGTAGCAGCAAAGCCTTTTTCGTAACCTAAAGAAAGTATTGGGTACTTACTGTTTGGAATATTGTATTTGCCATCTGGATAACTTAAATAATCTTGAGCAAAATTAATAGTCGTATTTACATTAAGCTTTGCAATGTTGTGTGTGTTAAATGGTTTTGAGGTGAAATTGGTTTCGTCTAAAGGATTGTTACTAGTGTAAGCGTCTCTAACTTCGTTAACCAATACATAGTCCGAATTATTAAATAAGGCCTTTCTACGTTCGAAGCCTAATGTAGAATTTAATCTAACACCGTTAATAATTTCTTGGTAATACTGTCCTTGCACAAAACTTCTGTCGTAAAGTTTCATGTAGTTATCTTCAAAAATGAGTGTGCTTACTAAGTTTTCTGTTTTAGAAATAGGATTAGAACTATTAAACTGCTCTGTTTTTACACCTCCAGAAAGAGAAATAAAACGGTTGTTAATATTGTTGAATTTATAGCGCGCATTAGCTGTTCCGCGTAAGCGATCGTCTGCTTCTCCATAGTTAATATCTCCTGCAATACTGAAGTAGCGTTTGTACTCGTCGTAATTTTTGGTGTAGCGCATGCCAACAGTTCCATTCCAACCTTGTACAGTGTTAAAGGATATCTTCTCGATAGGAGAATCTATGCTAAAACGATAATTTTTATGAGAGTTTTGGTAGCTGTAACCACCTAAAACATCTCCTAGTTTAAAGGTGTTGTGTTTTGTGTCTATAGAATCTAAATATGGTTTAGATTCTTTAACCAATTGAATACTGTCTTTTCTAACATAATCTGTAGATTCTTCAACAGTTAAAGGTACAGGACGTTTTGTATCCCAAAAAAGTGAGTCTTTTTTATTAGAGTTTTCTTCGAAAGACAAAACTTCTCTTGTAAAATTCTTATCACTAAATTCTGGTGTAAAATTGTAATCGCTATAAACAGAAGTGTATCTGCCTTCTCCATTAAAGCCAAAAAGTCCATATTTAAAATCTAGCGTTTGCGAAATTAAAGCCCAAACAGAATCGGTTTCCGAAAAGGAAAAGGTTTGTTTTATTTTAAATACATCTATTGGTGGTATTCCTGATCTTTTTCCAGAAATACTAACATCTGCTGCATAAATTACCCATTGGTCTTCTACAATGTATATGTAGCCTGAAAAAGCGGCATCGTTATCGCGTTTTGGTGTGATTAGTATTTTATTGATGAGGTTATTATTGTCATCATAAAAAGTACCTTCAAGCTTGTATTTATAATAACTAAAAGCGTAATCTGCAATTGGAGAGACTACATTGTTTTCAAGTTCTATTGTGTTATCATAAAAGTTGTAATCTACATCTGAAGCAGTGTTAAAACTAAATCCATTAGAATCTCCACTCACTTTAGATGCTAAAATTTTCTCTTTTAAACGTCTTGATTTTTTATATTCAATTTCTGAAATAGTTTCAGATAGATAAATAATACCACTTCTTGTAGAGTCTAATTCAACATCTAACATTTCGTCAACATCTTGACCAAATATTTTTTCTGGTGCATTTTTTATCTTAATAAGTCCGCGAGAATAGAAGTTAGCTTTGTATTCGCTTAATTTTTCTAAAACGCCTTTTCGTTTTGCAATTGTATTTTTAATGATTTGGTTGGCAGGATTCTCTTCTGAATTAATAACTACTTCATTTAAAGTAATGTTTTCTTCAACAAGTTTCGCGTCTAATGCGTAAGGAAAAGACGTAATAGAAACTTCCTTTTTCAATGTTTTAAAGCCTAAATATTGAAAAACAATAGTGTAGTCTCCTGCTTTAGAAATGTCTAAGGTGTAATTGCCTTCTTCGTTTGTGGTTGTTCCTGTATAGGTATCGTTTAAATAAACATTAACAAACGGAAGTGCTTCGTTTGTATTAGCCGTTACGTTTCCAGTAATTTGCGCAAATGAAAAGTTTAAAACAAAAAATGAAAGGCAGAGTAGTTGGTATTTATTCATATTTAGTGGTTGGTGTTTATACTATAGACGCAATTTTTTGTAAAATGGTTGCCTGTAGATTAACCAAACTTAAATAAAATAAACAATTAAGGTTTTAGTTTTAACGCAATTTTAGTTAATTATCAGTTTTTTGGTAGTCGTAGTATTTTTAGTCTTTACTGTAACAAGGTATAATCCTTTAGATAGATTATTTACAGAAAGACTGTTTTTACTTTTAGTTAAATTAGTAGTAAGTACTTGTTGTCCTAATAAATTACGAATCTCTAAACTTGCTGCGTTATTATAATTATTTAAGTTAATATTTAAAACGCTATTGCTAGGGTTTGGATACATTACAAAAGGTGATTGGCTTTTAGTGTTTACACTTAGTGTATTATCTAAGGCTAACATAGCTGCTTGCATATTAGGAAAAGGACCAATATTACCTCCAGATCCTTGTGGTATTCCTGTATTAACCATTAAAGAACGCATTATGGCAGGTGACATATAGTTTCCTGTTTGCTCTAAATAATAAGATTGTAAAATGGCAGTAAATCCTCCCATAGTTGCAGTTGCAGAACTGGTTCCACCAAAACAAGAATTATAAGTCTGGTTAAAATCGTTGCCATAAACCGTTGTGCCAAAGCAAGATTCTCCTATAGTATGTACATTTTGTCCCCAACTATGCAAATCTACACGAGAACCGTATGTAGAAAAACTCATTTTGTGATGGCCTATGTTTGATGATCCTGCACCAACTATAATAGCACCACTATCACCTCTTGCGTTATAGGCATCGTAAAAAGAATCGTCTAGGTTTTCGTTTCCATTACCTGCTGCTGCTACAATAATAATTCCCGCATCTGTAGCTGCTTTTGTTAAATCCCAAATGGCTTGGCTGAATTCTGCAGGAACATATTCTCCATTTTGTCCTCCAGTTTGCATTTCAAAAATAACAATATCACCAGCTGTAGAATTTGCAATAGCATTAGATGTTGCTGTAACGCGATTGTAATTGTATTCTACAGTCCATTCTGGATATAAAATGTATTCTAAGGCATTGTAAGCTAAACCACTTATGCCATAGGTTCCTTTGTCTCCAATTACTATGCCTGAAACACTAGTTCCATGTTCTGTATAGGCCGTAGATGCACCAGGATTAATAGTTGCACCTGCTGTTATAGATACATTTTGATGGTCTAACTCTTCGTGCTCTAAATTTACACCATATTCAACTGCTCTTATTCTAATATTACTACCAGATATGCCATTATTCCAAGCATACCTAATATCAAGACCAGGATTAGATTCTATGTAACCTTGGTTGGCTTCTAAGTCGTTTGTTGTTGGAGCAATATCGTGAGGTGGAGTAATAGGTGTTGTTTTCGCGCTATAAGCGTAAAGTAAATTGTCTGTTTTTTTTAAGATGTCTAAAAAAGAACTTTTTTCAGTTTCTGTAAAAAAACCTTCAATTATAAAAGTGTTTTTTAAAGTAAAACCGGTTTTAGATTGTTTAGATAATTCTTCAATTTGAGTTTTCGTAAAGGAGTATGCGTTATTAATTTCAAATAGATAGTTTTCGTTTAAATTAAGTAATTCAGAATACTCTAATACCGCTTTTGGTGATGAGAATTCTAATTCTGAACTTAATTTAAAGTAAAAACGGGCAAATTCTTTATTGGTTTGCGCCCAACTTGTTAATGTTGCTAACAATAAGGCGAAAACAAATACTATGCTTGTTTTATTAAAAGTCCTTATCATATACGTTGAGTTTAATTATTATGATCCTTTTTTATACGAGCCAAATCACGTTTATTATCACGATCCTTAATAGTTTCACGCTTATCGTAAAGTTTTTTACCTTTTGCTAGTGCAATATCAAGTTTTGCATAGCCTTTTTCATTTATAAACAAGCGTAAAGGAATAATAGTTAAACCAGAATTTGTAACTTCTTTTTCAAGTTTTTTTAATTCTTTCTTGTTTAATAAAAGCTTACGTTCTGCTTTTGGTGCGTGATTGTAGTAGTTGCCATAAACATATTCTTGTATAGTCATGTTTATAACAAACAATTCGTTTTTGGTATTAAATTCACAAAAACTTTCGGCAATAGAGGCCTTACTATCGCGAATAGATTTAATCTCTGTTCCAGATAAAACGATACCAGCAGAGTATCTGTCTAATATCTCGTATTGAAATTTTGCCTTTTTATTAAGTATGTTTACGGTTTTCTGCATTATGGGACAAAACTAAACATTTTTAACTGTTTTAAAAAGAATATTAGATTTCCTTAGTCATTATTAACATTCCTCTTAATGGTTCGTGTAATAAATTGAAGTCTAAACTTGTTTTACCATTTATTTTGAAGCCTTGTTTAATATAGAATTTTATGGCCTGTTCTTGAGTATCCATTGCTTTTAACCATAATAAATTATTGTTATTTTCTTTAGCTCTAATTTCAATCCAATTAAAAATAGTTTTTGCTATACCTTTTCCTTGTGCTTCACTTCCCAAGTATATTCTATGAATATAAGTACCTGTTTCTATAGTTTTTAGAGGTTTGTTAAACTGAATTTTGCATATACCAACAGGTTCGTTTTCGTAAATTACAAAATAATATTCGGTGGCTTTTTCTAGTAGTTCTGTTTGTAGTTGTTCTAAATTATAAAAGGTATTGATATAGAAAGAACAGTCTTCATTTTTCCATAAATGCTTGTAAGCAGGAGGATAAATACGCTGTATTAGTTTAACTAGTCTGGAATGAGAATCTACAGTAATAAGTTCTAGTTGTACGTTATCACTAATGTTAATCAATATCAATTACTTTAGAAGTGGTTACATTTTTATTGTTAATAGTGACGATAAAAAGTTTACTGTTAATGGTTTCATTAATAGATTCGTGTTTTTCCTCGTCTATAATTTTATTTACAAAATTAGGCGTAGTATTACTATGTCCTACAATTAATACGGTTTGGTTTTTTGTTTGCTCTAAGAATATTTTAAGGTCTAGAGTTTTAGGATCGTAAGGTGTTATTTCCAAACCTTTATTCGTTGCAGTAGGTAAAGCAGTCTCGATTGTTCGATTGTAATTTGTGCTATAAACAGCATCTAAATTGATGTTTTTGAAATGATTTGACCATTTTTCTGCTCTTTTTTGTCCTTTTTCTATCAATTTAGGGTTTTGATTACTTGAATCACTTTTGTCTTTTTCAGCATGACGAATAAGATAGTAAGTGGTTGTTACTTTATTTACTTTAGTTTCATTTTGAGCTTTAACACAAGAAAAAGCAGTAATAAGAAGGCAAAATAGAAGTAGTTTTTTCATAAAAAATAAATTTAAGCCAGTTCTAATGCAATTTCTATCATATCCTTAAAAGTAGTTTCTCTTTCTTTACTAGTTGTTTTTTCACCTGTAACTAAAGAATCTGAAATAGTAAGTATTGTCAGCGCATTTACATTATGCTTTGCAGCGACTGTATATAACCCAGCAGTTTCCATTTCTACACAAAGCACTCCAAATTTACTCCATTTTTTGTAAGATTCGAAATCATCGGCATAAAACTCATCACTAGTAAATACGTTTCCAGCTTTTATAGGAATATTTTTAGCTTTTGCAGCCTCTGTAGCTTTTTGAAATAGCTCAAAATTTGCAGTAGGAGCATAGTCTGCACCACCAAAACGTAGTTCGTTTACTCCAGAGTTAGAAGAGGCTGCCATTGCAAAAACGACATCTCTAATTTTTATATGCTCTTGGTAAGAACCTGCGCTACCAACACGAATAAGGTTTTTAACACCAAACTGCGTAATTAATTCATGTGCATAAATAGAAATACTAGGCACTCCCATTCCTGTTCCCATTACAGATACACGTTTGCCTTGGTATGTTCCTGTGTAACCAAGCATGCCTCTAATTTCGTTAAAGCATACTGGGTTTTCAAAAAAAGTTTCTGCAATCCATTTTGCTCTTAAAGGGTCTCCAGGTAATAATATAGTTTCTGCGATATCGCCTTTTTTGGCTCCAATATGTATGCTCATTTTGTTAAGTTTAAAGGGTGAAAGTATTTAAAGTTTTTAAACCCTTGTTGTTAATAGTTTTTTTCTTCGGAAGGACCTCCTGTTACAATAGCAATCCCATTAGAAGTCCCTATTCTATCTACACCAAGGTTTATGTATTCTAAAGCTGTTTTAGTGTCTCTAATGCCACCTGAAGCTTTTATTTTAGTACCACAATCACCAATAACACTTTTTATTAGTTTTATAGTTTCAAGTGTTGCGCCTCCTGTTCCAAACCCAGTTGATGTTTTAATAAAATCTGCACCAGAATTTATTGCAAGCTCACTCGCTTTAATAATCTCCAGGTCTTCTAAATAGCATGTTTCTAGAATAACTTTAAGTGTATTGTTTGGCATTTCTTTTTTAACGGCTTCAATATCTTTCCAAACAGCATCAAAATCTTTACTTTTAATAAAGCCAATATTTATAACCATATCAATTTCGTCTGCTCCATCTAATAGCGCTTGTTTAGTCTCCTGTACTTTTGCATTTGTACTCATTGCACCTAAAGGAAAACCAATAACACTACATACTTTAATTTCAAACTCTTTTAATTCTTCTTTTGCTAAAGAAACATAACAAGAATTTACGCATACTGAAAAGAAGTTATGCGTTATTGCTTCATTACAAAGTTTAATAATATCGCTTTTTGTTGATACCGCTTTTAACAGTGTGTGGTCTATGTATTTGTTTAATTTCATTTTAGTGATAAATTGACTTTAAAATTACCTTATTTTTTCTAAAAAAGTGAAGTTTATTTTAATGATTTTGCTTTTTTTATCGATAAAAATAATAATTTCTCACCTATGATTTAAGTCATCTTTTGTAGCCTTTTTCGATATTATTTTTGCTTAAAATTTAAACCAAATTAATTATGAAGAAATTACTTTTTATTGCATTAATAGCAAGTTTAGCTATTACAAAAACAAACGCACAAGAAAACACTACAGTAGATAATGAATTTACTAAATTTCAAGTAAGATTAAGAGCTATAGCAGTAGTGCCAAATGAGTCTGCAACAATTGAAACAATTGGAGGAGATGCTACAATTACAAATGCTTATGTACCAGAATTAGATTTTACATATTTTTTCACTAAAAATGTAGCTGCCGAATTAATTTTAGCAACAACACAACACGATGTTAAAGCAATCTCAACTGCAGCTGGAAATATTCCATTAGGAGATGTAAGATTATTACCTCCAACATTAACAGTACAGTATCATTTTAATGGAGATCTTGTACATCCTTACGTTGGAGCAGGTATAAACTATACTTTGTTTTTCGATGCTAACTCTGGTCCTGTAGCAGATGATGTAGAATATGATAGCGCACTTGGTTTTGCTTTCCAGTTAGGATTCGATTTTGATATTAACGATAAGTGGTTTGTTAATTTAGATGCTAAATACATAATGTTAAATACAGATGTTACTGTAAATGCAACTACAGCATTAGGAGCAACAGTTGGAGCAGAAGTGGACATAAACCCTTTTATTGCAGGTGTTGGTATTGGTTATAGATTATTCTAATTTTAATATAAAATATAATTAAAGACTGTCTAAATAGGCAGTCTTTTTTTTTGGATTAAAATAGAGTTAAACCTTCCATTTATTTATATTTAGCTAAAACTATTGAAATGAGTCAAAATAAAATAGATATCAATAAAGATTACGATTTAGTATGTGTTGGTGCAGGTATTATGAGTGCAACATTAGCATTAATGGTGAAATTGGTTAAACCTGAAATTAATATTTTAATTTTAGAGCGTTTAAGTAAACCAGCTCAAGAGAGTTCTGCGGCATGGAACAATGCAGGAACAGGACATTCTGCTTTGTGCGAATTAAACTATACGCCAGAAAAAGAGGATACTGTAGATTGTTCTAAAGCTTATAAAATTTGTACACAATTTGAGTTGTCCAAACAGTTTTGGAGCTTTTTAGTTGAGGAAAATTTGATTGAAAATCCTCAAGATTTTATAAACCCTGTACCACACCATAGTTGGGTTACAGGAAAAGATAATGTCGATTTCCTAAAGAAAAGATTCGAAGCCTTAAAAGATCATTTTATGTTTCAAGGCATGGAGTTTACAGATGCTTTAGAGAAAATGAAAGAATGGTTTCCATTAATAGCAAATAATAGAAGTGAGGACGAGGTTATGGCTGCTACACGAATAGAACGTGGTGTCGAAATGAATTTTGGTGCACTAACCGAGAAGTTATTTCATATTCTAGAAACCAAATACAATACTCCTGTACAATGCAACGAAGAGGTCTTGGATATCGATCCAGACGAAGATGTTGAGTGGTCTGTGGAAGTAAAAAACAGAATAACAGGATGCAAGCAGTTACTAGATGCTAAACATGTATTTATTGGAGCAGGAGGAGGAAGTTTGTTATTGTTACAAAAAGTAGAAATAGAGGCAAAAGACGGTTATGGTGGATTTCCGGTAAGTGGAGAATGGTTAGTTTGTAAAAATGAAGATTTAATAAACCAGCATTTAGGAAAAGTATATAGTAAAGCAGGACCACACGATCCTCCAATGTCAACGCCACATTTAGATACACGATTGATAGACGGCAAACGACAATTAATGTTTGGCCCTTTTGCAGGTTTTAGCCCTAAGTTTTTAAAAGAAGGATCTTCTTTAGATTTGTTTAAATCTATAAAAGCAGATAATATAAAACCAATGCTAAGTGCCTTTTGGGATAATTTACCGCTTACAAAATATCTTGTAGAACAAGTAACAGCATCTCATGAAGATAGAATGAACGATTTACGAAAATTTGTAAAAGATGCTAAAAGTGAAGATTGGGAACTTTTAATCGCTGGACAACGTGTTCAAATTATTAAAAAAGATGAATATGAAGGCGGAAAACTTCAGTTTGGAACCGAGGTGGTTAGAAGTAAAGATGGAAGTATTACTTGTTTGCTAGGAGCTTCACCTGGAGCTTCAACTGCAACACATGTAATGTTAGAGGTTTTTGAAATTGCTTTTCCTGAAGTTGTTAATTCTAAAGAAGGAAAAGAGAAGTTAAAAAAAATTGTTCCTATTTGGAAGTTAGAATTGAATTCCAGAATTTTTAATGCCCAATTAGAAAAATCTAAAAAAGCTTTGAAATTATAATGAAATTGAAAAATTGAGAATCTTTATTTTTTTAAATTTTTATAAGAGTGTTTGGGTGTGTTATTTGGTAGGTGTTATTGGTTTCTACATTTTCTAGGTTAAAAATTTCGCCATTACTCCATTTTATTTTTATATCGGTTTTTTTATCATTGCCCAAACCAAAATGCTGCATTTTAGGATGCACAGAAAGGTAACCAGTTGTACTATGTATTTCTCTCCAAATGTTTTTATGATTTGGACTATTTAAAATTAATGAGGAACCAATAGCGTCTCTATTAATTTTTGATTCTGGATTGCCTACCAGTTTTATTTTTATCCAATGGTTTTCTTTAGACGTTTCGTTTTCAAGTAATGTCGCATTATCATGATAGTTATTAATAATAATATCTAAATCACCATCATTATCATAATCTAAATAACTTGCACTTCTAGCGTTACTATTTAAATCTGTTCCTAAAGCTTTAGCTTCATTTATTAAAATGCCATTATTATTGACAAAAAACACGTTTTTTTCACGACTACTTTTTGCATAGGTAACTGTATTTGACTTCTCACTACTCTTAAAATAAAATGGATTCTCAATAGAATACACGCTAAAGTCATTCATGCCATTTAGGCAATATAAATCTTCGTCTCCATCATTATCAAAATCAAAAAAATCGGCATCCCAAGACCATCCAGTTGCAGAATAGCCTCTTCCTATATTACTTGAGAGGTTAAATGCTTTTAAAGTGTCATTCTTTACTTCGGAAATAAACAAATCATTAGCTTCAATAGTTCTAATTCTACTCATTTTGTCTCTGTCAAATTTCATGGTAGTATTCTCATTCGGACTCACATATTTTTCGTCTTTTTGCATGACCACAATATTCGAAATGTAAAAATCTGGAAATAAATCGCCATTTAAATCTGAAATACCAACATTCATAGTGTAGGAAGGCTTATCTGTTTTTAACTGCTTGCTGACTTCATGAAAAATACCAGATTTAGAATTGTAATAGTATTTATTCACACCAAAATCATTACCAATAATAAGATCTTGTAATCCATCTTGGTTAATGTCTGCATGTCCTAGAGCTTGAGTCCATCCATTGTTTGATGATGTTTTTTGTGTAAATGGAACTTCAACAAATTTAAAATCTCCCAAATTTTTAAAAAGTTTGTTGGGCATTCCGTTTTGATTGTCTCTACTTAAATTTGGTAGTTTACCTTCAATATAATTTCCAAAATATCCAATAAAAATATCTAAAAGCCCATCGTTGTCAAAATCAAAAGTTGTGGCTGGTCCAGCAACAGCATTTTCACCGCCAAGATTTGTTAAGGAACTCACATCATTAAAATGTAATCCATCGGTATTGCTATACATTTTATGAGGCATATTTACATATGTTATAAAAATATCCTGAAAGCCATCGTTGTTAAAATCTGCAATAATAGGTTGTCTAGGCTCTCCAAAAGAATTTAAAGTAGTATCCCAATTATTGATTTTACTCACTTGAGTTACATCTTTAAACTTGCCAGATTTTGAGTTTAAAAAGAGTTTGTTTCCAAAGCCACCAAGTAGTAGAATGTCAATAAGCCCATCGTTGTTAATATCTTCGCAAGCCACGCCAGAACCACCAAATGCAGGCGGAATAGCTAGTTTTATTTTGTTTTCAGAATTTTAAACGGTATAACTTCGTATGTGTCTACTTAACCAATCAGATGATTTATGCGTAAAATCTAACCCTGTTTTCTTGTTACTGTTTTTAAATGTTGTATTGCTTTTATTATTTGTGCTTGCCGAATAAATTTTGGTTTCGGAAACTTGCTTTTTAGAAAAATCGTAGGTATTAATATAACTTTGTGTTATTGTAAATCCTTGTTGAATATCTGTAACATCTAAAAGTTTTTTTTCTTCACTATGCGAATATTCTCCTGCTAACCTTAAAACTAAAACGCCCATCTGTGCAATCCCTTCAACTAATAATTCTGCTGCATTTGGATCTATATTTTTTATATTATTTTTTTGAAGATCGTTTAATGCATATTCTAAAATATTCCAGTGAAAACCACTATCTCTAAAAGCATCTAAATCGTAAGATTCTATGGTTATTTGATTGGTTTCACTATTAGGAAAAAAGTTAACATCTTCAAACATGTTTATTGAAGCTGGTAAAAAAGCGTTTAATGCATTTTGAACATGATCTACTCTAATAATTGTATTAGAATTATTTGTTGCGTTTTTTTCTGAATATTGAATAAGTGCAGAAGTAAATTGTATTAAGGATTCTAGATAATATTGTCTTAACTCATTTGACAAAGCCTTATCTGTTGGCCATTTTTGTTTTGCAAAATAAACTTGAATATTTCTTAAAAACACACTAGCATTTAACTGGTTGTATTTTTCGTAAGATTTTAGTTTTTGTTTAATTATTGCTTTAACAATACTATTATTTGCTGAGGTAGTCGTATTGCTATTCTTAGAAGCACTTGGATACTCGTTTTTTGAAATGTTTTCAGCATTTTTAAATTGATTAAGCACTAAAATCCAACTGCTTGAGATAATATCTTTGGTGATAAAGGACACGTTGTTTTCTCTCGCTTTTGCATCAGCAATTTGTAATGTAACTAAAGTTATTAGGTTAACATAATGATTTGCTAATTCTAAAGCTTCGGTATTAAAAGGTAATAAGGTGTTGGTTGAAAAATACAATAAATCTTGCTCGACAGAAAGTAAAGAACGATAACTGTAAGATACAGAAGCATATTGATTGTAATCTAATTTTAAAACTGTAATAGTACGCGCTTTTAATTCAAAATTATAATCTTCAGATTCATTTTTGGTGTAAGATGATAAATTATTAATTATAGGTTGAATATGCTTGGGTTGTATAAATTTTAAACCTTCATTTTCTGCTTTTTCAGAACCTTTTTTTCTTATGTAGTAGATTATTTCTTTCTGAACTTCAATTTTTAAATTTCTAGCATCTTCATTTAATGGTGTCCCGTATATAAAATCTTCAAGCCTATTAGCTGTTGCATAGCATTTTGGGTCTTTTTCTTTTTCTAAATCATATATTTTTGAAATAATTTCTGAAACAGCTGTTTTTTCTTGAGAGAAAATTTGTTTTGGAAAGAAAATAAATAATAAGAAAACAGTCTTATAGAAACCTTGAATTTTCATTAATTTGATTTATTTAGATCTCGTAAATGTAAATAAAATATTGAGAAAATAATTTTACATTTTTTTTAAGCTTAAAAGACAAGAAACAGTTTTAATTCATTTTTAAAAAGACTAAATTTGAGCGCTATCTAATCTAACTAATTATTATTATTATTATTATGAAAAAACACTTACCTTACTTATTTATATTAACTATTTTTTTTTCAACGTCTTTATTTGCGCAAGCGGATCAAGATCTTCCAGTTCCTGAAGACCAAGTTATTAATGATGATTTGATAGTGGCATCTAGTCTAGGTGTTGGTTTTGATGTTGTTGATGGTGAAGATTTTGGTTTTGATACCGTTAGGTTAAAAGAAAATAATTTAAGAATCCATTTTGATGATTCTTCTGGTAGTGGCAATTTTCCAAATAATGACTGGAGAATTGCAATTAACGATACTGCAAATGGTGGTGCTAATTATTTTGCAGTACAAGATGCTACAGCAGGAACAACACCTTTTACAGTTACAGCAGGTGCTGGAAACAATGCATTGTTTATAAATGCCTATGGAAATGTTGGGTTTGGTACTGCTACACCAGTAGTTGAGTTACATCTTGTAGATGGAGATACTCCTGCATTTCGTTTAGAACAAGATGCTTCTAGCGGTTTTACTGCTCAAACATGGGATATTGGAGGTAATGAGCATTACTTTTTTATAAGAGATGCTACTAATGGTAGTAAATTACCCTTTAAAATTAAACCGGGAGCTCCAGATAATGCTTTGTTTGTTGCTGCAGATGGAGATATAGGTTTAGGTACAGGATCACCAACTCAAAAATTAGATGTAGATGGTAGTGCTGATGTTCGTGATGATTTATTTGTAGGAAATCAGATAAGTATTGGAATTACAATTCCAAATGCAAATGCATCATTAGATCTTACAGCAATAGACAAAGGATTATTATTAAACCGCTTAACAACAGTAGAAAAAACAACTTTAGGAACTTCTTTAGGTGCTACTGAAGCAGGAATGATGGTTTATGATACAGACGAATTAGGATTATATATTTGGAATGGTACAGCATGGGAAGAAATTGCTATTAATTCTGGTTCTGGTTCAGGAAGTGTTCCAGAATTATTAAATTATCAAGCAGCAATTAGAGATGCGTCTGGAGAATTTGTTGCAGACCAATCTGTTAATTTAAGATTTAGTATCCTAGATTCTAATACAGGTACAACTCCATATGCAGAAACTCATATTCAAACAACAACATCAAATGGAGTTGTGAGTTTAACAATAGGAAGTGGTACACCAACTGCAGGTCTTTTTACAGACGTAGATTGGTCTCATAACAATTCTTTACAAGTGGAAGCCGATGTTACTGGAGGTTCTACTTTCGTAATAATAGGAACAACACAATTTGTAAGTGTTCCTTATGCTTTAAGGGCTAAATATGCCGAAAACATTACAACATCTGTAGCTGCTAGTGCTAAATCTGGTGAGTCTAATAAAGATTTAAGTAATGCATTAAATGAAATAGAAGTATTGAAAAAAGAAATTAGTGTATTAAAGACTCAAATGCGACAAGTACTTAAAAATAAATAATATTAAATTAGTAATATTAAAATAACCATCTACTCGAAGTAGGTGGTTTTTTTGTTTAATAAATATTTGAATTAATCGAAACTCTTTGATGTAAGCTAAAGTCTTAGGCAGATATAAAATAAAAAAGCGACACTAAACTTTACGTATCATGTCGCTTTTTCAAACTAACTAACTAACTAACCATTATCTTAAAAACGAACTATTCCTTCGTTTATTTTAGCATTATTCTGAATTAACAATACTTTATGATTTTTGTCAAGTCGAGTGATTTCAAATACCATTTTTTCGTTTCTCAAAAACCACTATCAAGGACATTGTTTTTATGATTTTTATACTTCTTCAGTAACCAAATCATCTTGATTTCTAAATACTAATTGCTTATCGAAAGCATCAAGTAATATAATACTATCGGTTGTTACTTTGCCAGAGAGAATCTCTTTACTCAAAGCATTTAACACTTCTTTCTGGATTACTCTTTTAACTGGTCTTGCTCCAAACTCAGGATCGTAACCTTTTTCTGCTAAGTAAGTAATTGCTTCTGGTGTTGCATCGAATATTATACCTTGTTTGGCGATCATTTTGGTCACACTTTGAAGTTGAAGCCCAACAATTTCTGTAATGTTTTCTTTAGATAGAGGTGTAAACAAAATGGTGTCATCAATTCTGTTTAAAAATTCTGGTCTTACGGTTTGTTTTAATAAACCTAAAACATCAACCTTTGCCAATTCCATTGCTGTATCAATATCTTTTGTAGCTGTAAAACGATCCTGTATTAACTGACTTCCCATGTTTGAGGTCATGATAATAATGGTGTTTTTAAAATCGGCAGTTCTACCTTTATTGTCTGTTAAATGTCCTTCGTCTAACACTTGCAATAAAATATTGAAAGTATCTGGATGGGCTTTTTCAATTTCATCTAACAATACAACAGAATATGGTTTTCTACGTACAGCTTCAGTTAATTGTCCACCTTCTTCGTAACCTACATATCCTGGAGGTGCACCAACAAGCCTGCTTACTGCATGACGTTCTTGATACTCACTCATATCTATACGTGTTAAAGCACTTTCGTCGTCAAATAAATATTCTGCTAATGCTTTAGCTAGTTCTGTTTTACCAACACCAGTTGTTCCTAAAAATAAGAAGGTTCCAATTGGCTTTTTCGGATTCTGCAATCCAGCTCTCGAGCGTCTTACAGCATCACTTACAGCAATAATAGCTTCTTCTTGCCCAACAACACGTTTGTGTAATTCGTCTTCTAATTTTAAAAGCTTTTCACGATCAGTTTGTAGCATTTTTGTAAGCGGAATACCTGTCCATTTTGCAACAACTTCTGCAATGTCTTCGTAAGTCACTTCTTCTTTAATTAGCGACGTTTCAGATTTTGCATTAAATTCTGCCTGCATTTTTTCAAGTGCTTCTTGTGCCTCCTTAATTTTTCCGTAACGTAACTCTGCAACTTTTCCGTAATCGCCATCGCGTTCTGCTCTTTCGGCTTCAATCTTAAAGTTTTCGATATCCTGTTTTGTGTTTTGGATATTATCAACTACTGCTTTTTCACTTTTCCATTTGGCGTTAATCTCGTTACGCTCTTCTTTTATATTTGCTAAATCGCTTCGTAAAGACTTCAGTTTTGTTTCATCTTTCTCACGTTTAATAGCTTCAATTTCAATTTCTAACTGCATGACTTTTCTGTCTAAAACATCAAGTTCTTCAGGTTTAGAATTAATTTCCATACGCAATTTTGCTGCAGCCTCATCCATTAAATCAATGGCTTTGTCTGGTAAGAAACGATTGGTAATATAGCGTGTCGATAATTCTACAGCACCAATTATAGCTTCGTCTTTAATACGAACTTTGTGGTGTGTTTCGTATTTTTCTTTTATTCCTCTTAAAATAGAAATAGCACTTTCAGTATCTGGTTCGTTTACCATTACTTTCTGAAATCTACGCTCTAAAGCTTTGTCTTTCTCAAAGTATTTTTGGTATTCGTCTAAAGTGGTTGCTCCAATAGCCCGTAACTCTCCACGAGCTAATGCTGGCTTTAAAATGTTTGCAGCATCCATGGCGCCTTGTCCACCACCAGCTCCAACTAGTGTGTGGATTTCGTCTATAAATAGTACAATGTCTCCATCACTATTGGTTACTTCTTTTATTACTGCTTTTAAACGTTCCTCAAACTCGCCTTTAAATTTTGCGCCAGCAATTAGTGATCCCATATCAAGAGCAAATATTTGCTTATCGATAAGGTTTTCTGGAATATCTCCATCTACAATTCTATGCGCTAAACCTTCAGCAATTGCAGTTTTACCAGTTCCTGGTTCTCCAACTAATATTGGATTGTTTTTGGTTCTACGTGATAGGATTTGAAGTATTCTTCTAATCTCCTCATCTCTACCAATTACAGGATCTAGCTTTCCGTCTTTTGCTAATTGGTTTAGGTTTTTAGCATATTTATTTAATGCATTATAGGTTTCTTCTTGACTTTGTGACGTCACGCGATCACCTTGTCTTAATTCATCTATAGTCGCTTTTAAAGCTTTTTCTGTTACACCTTGATCTTTTAAAACTTGAGCAATTTTGCTTTTAGATTTAAAGATTGCTAGTATTAAATGTTCGATAGAAACGTATTCGTCGTTCATCTCTTTAGCAATAATCGAGGCTTCATTTAATGTTTTTGAAGCATCTCTTGAAATTGATAATTCTGCTCCAGAGACTTTAGAGAAGCTTTCAATTTGTTTATCTAAAATTTGTTTTAGCATAGGCACGTTTACATTCATTTTCTTTAAAATGAAAGGCAAAACGTTTTCATCAACTTCAAAAATAGCTTTAAAAATGTGTTCGTTTTCTATTTGTCCGTTGCCTAAACCTTGAGCAAGCTGTTGTGCTTGCTGTATGGCTTCCTGCGATTTTGTTGTATAGTTATTAAAATTCATATTTATAGTTTTGTTTCTTTCTTAGCTTCAAGTTAGAAGTAAGAAATCTTATTATTTTTCGTTTTACTTTTAGCTATATTTCAATTATCTTACCAAATGCAAAAGCAGGACAAAATGTCTTTTTTTAATTAATTTATTATGACTTTTTGTCAGCTAATGAATTTTTGTTTTGCATTTGTAAGTTAATCAAAAGGTCTCGACATAAATAATGATAAATGTCATGAAATTGATATTTTTGTTTAACCTAATGCAATGAAAATTGCTAAAATAGAATTACTATGTTTGGAAAATTATTTGGAGGATCGAAAGAACCAAAAGTTGAGAAAATATTACCTTGGAAACAGTTAACAACTGTAGACCAACTTAATGTTATAGAGAAATTATCTAAAGGAAAAACACAAGTTATCTTTAAACATTCTACGCGCTGTGGTATTAGTAGTATGGTTATGAATCAATTTGTGTCTGCATTTAATGTAGATGCTAATTTAGATTTATATTATCTAGATTTGTTGAGCTTTAGAGACGTGTCTAACGAAGTTGGGTTTAAGTTTCAAGTCATGCATCAATCGCCACAACTATTAGTTATTAAAAACGGAGTAACAGTAACTCATGCAAGTCATGGTGCTATTAATGAGATTGATTTATCCAAATTTGTATAATAAATTGTAAAAATGAAAAATGTATCGTTATTAATTTTTGTAAGCTTATTTGTTTTAGCATGTGGTAAAAACACTAAAGACGATGTGTTACCTTCTAATAATTGGGAAGCTATGCAATGGAATAGTAAGCTAGATACCTCTTTAGTTTCAGGAGCTACTTATCTCTCTGTTTATTCTCAAATTTATAGTACTACAGAGCATAAAACACATGATTTAACAGCAACTGTTAGTATAAGAAACATAAATAAAAGTGATACAATTTTTATTAAAAACGCGAATTATTTTAATACTAAAGGCGATTTATTAAGAACTTATTTTGAAGCACCAATTTATGTAAAACCGATGCAAACTATTGAAATAGTTATAAATGAGAAAGATAAGTCTGGTGGAACAGGTGCAAATTTTGTGTTTGATTGGTTAGCTCCAAAAAAAGAGAAAGCACCTTATTTTGAAGGTGTAATGATAACTACTTATGGACAACAAGGTTTGTCTTTTACAACGAAAGGCGTGATTATTAATGAGTAGAAACATTCATAGAGATTATATTTTTTTATAAATTCACAGGATATTTAAAATTTATGAAAATAAAAGTTTTAAGAGTAGTATTCTTATTGTTGATGATTACAAATTTTTCTTGCAATAGTGATTATGATGGTTGCAACGATAGTGATGTTCCAGTTAATTTTAATGTTAAAGTGAAATTGATTTCTACAAGTGGAGATAATTTATTTAATGACAACGATTTTAATGTATCGTTATTAAAGTTAACTGATTTAGATAGTGAAATAACTAGTCGTGCATTTTCTCAGGTAACAGAAAATGGAGAAGAATTAATTGAATTTGATGCTCTAAATATGAGTAGTGTTAGTTTTGTTTATGATGGCACAGAAAAGTTTTATTTTGGATTTCATGATATACAAATGGAAACAGTAGACTGTACTATTAGAGTTGCAAGTTATAAAGCAAAAAAACTAAATGGAGATTTAGTTTGCAACTGTAGAGTTAATGATACTTTAGTTATTACTTTAGGCTTATAAATATTAAAAACATAGAAGTAAAAAACTCCCAAAGCGATTTGGGAGTTTTTGTTTCTAGCTTCTAAAATTATAACGTGTTATTATATTTTTTAGTTTTAATTTAAGGTCTTCACCAGTATCGTAAACCATTTGCTCATTACTTGGAAAACGAATTCTTCTATTTTTAAGAATTTGTACGTCTTCGCTAGTTAAAGCTCTTTTGTCACCTCTTACAGTAGCATAAAGGTTATCGAATACAAATTCACTATCTATTGGGAAGCTTTCTAAAACTTGATTTTGTTTTAAATCACTATACACAACCTTAGCTATTACTTGTGTCGATTTAAACTGATTAAATTCGTTAAGCCTTGCTTTTGCTATAATTATTTTATCTTGCTTAATATCGTTACCAAGACTATCTTTTGCAACATTTCCATTTCCATCTAAAACATATTCCCAACCATCTATAATGCTCTTTTGTCTCAATAATTGTTTCTCGGTAATACGTTCTGGAGATACATTTATTCTTTTTAATTGTAATGCCATTGCGTAATCGTAATCTATAGTGTTATTTGCGTTTGCATGATATACTGTCCAAAAATCGTTTATACCATAAGTATCAAAGTTTAGCAAATCGTCTTGTAAACGTGCTGGTATTATTTGATGTGTTTGGTTTTCTATTTCTACAATAACATAGTCTGTTCCTTGATGGTGTGCAATATCTATAAGTTGTCTTACATCTTTAAAATTCGCATTTATACTTTCAATATATTCTAGAGTGTCAAAAGCATTTCTATTATCTACCTTGTTGTCGCTTTGCATTAAACTTAAAGCAGTGTCGTATTTATAGCTTGAAACTTTAGCTCTATATTCTACTATAGAATTGGTATAATCGCTAAAGTTTAAAGTCAATAGTTTTCCGCCAATATATAAAGGCATTACTGCTTTTATAGCACGTTGTCTATCATCTAAATCCAAATATGTATTAAAGATATTTTGATACTGTTCTGGGTTACCATCTTTTTTTAAATGATTGATATCACTATGGTTTTCTTCAACTACTTTGTAAAAGGCATCTTGAAGCATAACAATGTAATCTTGTTTACGCTTTTTGTCTTTGTTGTTCTCTAGTTTTTTTAGAGCGTTACTAATAGCCTGGTCATAATTTCCAGAGTGTAGTTGTTTTTCAATTTGTTTTCTTCCAACACATGATGTTAGTACTAGAAGAAGTACTGCTAATAATGTAAAGTTTTTCATCTGTTCGGTTTTTATTGGTTTATACATAGTATAAATTCAATTAACGTGCCAAACTTAAAAAAGCCTTTAAACACTGGGTGTTTAAAGGCTTTTTTAAAAAGTAATAATTATCGTTTATTTTTTCTTAGAGTTAAAAACAGGTAAAAGTTTAGTAGAAACTTCTCCAAAACCTATTCTTGTTCCGTCTTTTTCGCAATAACCACGCATAATAACAGTATCGTTATCGTTAATAAATTTACGCTCTGTGCCATTATTTAATTTTACTGGCTTTTCTCCTCTCCAAGATAATTCTAACATAGACCCATAAGAATCTGGTGTTGGTCCTGAAATAGTACCACTTCCCATCATGTCTCCAGAGTTTATTGGACAACCATTAATTGTATGGTGTGTTAATTGTTGAGCCATTGACCAATACATGTGCTTGAAATTAGAACGACTTACAACTGTTTCTTTAGCTTTTTCTGGTTGAATAGAAACCTCTAAATTAATATCGAAACTTCTTTTTCCTTTTTGTTGTAAATATTCTAATTGCTTTTTTAAAGGCTTTTGGCCTTCAATACGATAAGGTTCTAAAGCATCTAAAGTAACAATCCAAGGAGAAATTGATGAAGCAAAACTTTTTGCTAAAAACGGTCCTAATGGTACGTATTCCCATTTCTGTATATCTCTAGCACTCCAATCGTTAAATAAAACCAATCCAAAAATGTACTCTTCAGCTTCTTCAATTGGAATAGGTTCACCTAGATCGTTAGCATCTGTAGTAATAAAAGCCATTTCTAATTCGAAATCTACTAATTTACTAGGTCCAAAAACTGGTTGTGTTTCGCCTGCAGGTAAAGTTTGACCTTTTGGTCTGTGTACTGAAATTCCAGAAGGAATAATAGAACTACTTCTACCATGATATCCAACAGGTATGTGTAGCCAATTTGGTAATAATGCATTATCTGGATCTCTAAACATAGTCCCAACATTAGTTGCGTGTTCTATGCTTGAGTAAAAATCTGTATAATCACCAATTTGTACTGGTAATTGCATTTCTATTTCATCTAAACGGAATAATACAGCTTCTTTATGTTTAAGGTTTCCTTTTAGTGTTTCGTCTTCATCATCAAATATTTCAGCAATTCTATTACGCACTAAACGCCATGTTTTGCGTCCATCTGCAATGAAATCGTTTAAAGTATCTTGAAGAAAAATATCATCAGTAAGTGGAATATCTTCAAAATAGCCTAATTGGTGTAAAGCACCTAAATCTATGGCTGTGTCTCCAATTCTTGTTCCTATGGTAATAATATCATCTCTTGTTAAAAAGACACCAAAAGGGATGTTTTGAATTGGGAAGTCCGAATTTTTATCGACGTGTAACCACGATTTTCGGTCTGGATTATTAGCTGATAATGGCATATGTATAATTGTTGATTTGTTGTTTATAAATTCTAAGTAAATATATGTTTTTTGAATTATTTACCGTGGTTATTTCTTATTTTTGATAAATTTTTAACGTTAATCAATTTTCGAAATTACGGAAATTACCAAAAGATAAGCATATGCAACGCGACGAACAAATATTTGAATTAATTGAAGCCGAAAAACAACGCCAATTAAATGGTTTAGAATTAATAGCATCAGAAAACTTTGTAAGCGAACAAGTTATGGAAGCTACAGGTTCTGTTTTAACTAATAAATATGCCGAAGGTTATCCTGGGAAGCGTTATTATGGAGGTTGCGAAATAGTAGATGAGGTAGAGCAAATAGCTATCGATCGTGCTAAAACTTTATTTGGTGCTGTTTATGCAAATGTTCAACCACATTCTGGAAGTCAGGCAAATACAGCCGTTTACCATGCGTGTTTAAAACCAGGTGATAAAATTCTTGGTTTCGATTTGTCTCATGGTGGACATTTAACACATGGTTCTCCTGTAAATTTTTCTGGGAAATTATATAATCCTGTGTTTTACGGCGTAGAAGAGGAAACAGGCGTATTAGATTACGATAAAATTCAAGAAATTGCAACACGCGAGCAACCGAAGTTAATTATTGCTGGAGCTTCAGCGTATTCAAGAGATATCGACTTTAAGCGTTTTCGTATTATAGCAGATAGTGTAAATGCATTATTATTAGCAGATGTTTCTCATCCTGCTGGTTTAATTGCAAAAGGAATATTAAACGATCCTATTCCACATTGTCATATAGTAACTACTACAACTCACAAAACATTACGTGGCCCAAGAGGTGGTATGATTTTAATGGGTAAAGATTTTGAAAATCCTTTTGGAATTAAATTGAAAAATGGAAATTTAAGAAAGATGTCTTCTTTATTGGATTCTGGTGTGTTTCCAGGAAATCAAGGTGGGCCATTAGAGCATGTTATTGCTGGTAAAGCAATTGCTTTTGGTGAAGCTTTAACAGAAGAGTTTATGCATTATATGTTACAGGTTAAAAAGAATGCATCAGCAATGGCTGAAGCATTTGTAGCTAGAGATTATAAAATTATTTCTGGAGGTACAGATAACCATATGATGCTTATTGATTTAAGAAACAAAAACATTACAGGTAAAGAAGCAGAACAAGCATTAGTAAAAGCAGATATTACTGTAAATAAAAATATGGTCCCTTTCGATGATAAATCTCCTTTTGTAACATCAGGAATTAGAATTGGAACAGCTGCAATTACAACACGTGGTTTAAAAGAAAACGAAATGGAAGCTATTGTTAATTTAATAGACGAAGTAATAAATAATCATGAAGATGAAGCAGTGTTAGAAGCAATAGCTGTTAAAGTAAATGCTATGATGAGTGATTTACCTTTGTTTAAGATGTAAGTTTATTCATTTATAATTTAACAAAAAATCCCATTCGAAAGAATGGGATTTTTTATTGTTTTATATTTTGACTATCAAAGTCACTTTTTTTTGTTGAGTCTATAGATAGGTGAATTATAATCTATTCAAAAGTAATATGTTGATAAGCACCCAAATCTGGAGAAGCAGTTCTGTTAACTCCTAAAAGGTCTTGTGGCACTTGTGATGCAAAGGTTGAACTCCCTTCAGCATTTGCGTTAGAATCGTCACCTATTAATAAGTCGTTATTAAAAGGGTCGCTAAAATCTGGCTCTTGATTACGGATTATATTTTCGTAATGAGAAGTATCTGTAAAATCGTAATTATCTCCACTTGGACTATTTGAGGAATCTTCAAATTTCACTAAGCAATTTGTAAATTTAAAATCAAAAGTTACAGCAGGATCTGTTACTTCATCCATAATAAACTCAGGATTATCGTTACCGTAGATTATAGAGTTATTAAAATTGGCTTCTGTAAAAGCAGTAACATTTGTAATATTATTGGCATCGACAAAGAAGTTGTTTACTAAAAGAGCAGGAAATTGTCTAAAACTATTATTCCAGTAATTAGCAATTGTGCTATGTGTAAAGTTATATTTTCCTCCTTGAGTTAAAGCAACAGAAGATTGTCCTGCATTATTAGCCACTAAATTTTCTGCTTTTACAGAGCTGTTTCTTGCTAAAAGACCATAGTTACTAAAATTATAAAGTTGAGAATTTGTAATTGTTAACTTATTTTGAACAGCATCTGCATTACCATCGCTTAAAACACCAATGGTTCCGTTTTTAATTGTAGTATGGTTAATTGTATTATTTATACTATTCTCTAAAAGCCAGATGGTTCCCCATTGGCCAGGAACATCTGCAAAAGCAGGTTCTAATCTGTCGCTTTCAAAAACAACTTCATTCTCCATAAGTTCTTGATCTGTACTTAAACTTCCATTAACTTGAAGCGATGCGTTTTCTGAAACCAAAAGTCCAGAATTAGCATGAAAATGTACTCTTGTTCCAGCATCTATAGTTAGTGTTTCTCCACTTGGTACAGCTGCATAGCCATAAATAACATATGGTCTCTGGTTGGTGAATGTTAGCTCTGAAGGTAGTAGCTCGCGTCCTTGTATTTCTGTTTCTACTGGTTGTCCATCTACAGTTATAGTTAGTGTTTCTATAATTCCAGTGGTATTATCGCGATCTGGATATATAAAGACTGCATCTTTAACCAATGTTACTAAATCTACGGATTGTAGATTACTTCCTGCATCAAAATTTATCTTATCTGTATATAAAAATTCATTGTTTAATGTAGATTCATTTTCTATATCTATTGTAGTTTCAACAAAAATAAACAAACTGTCTTTTGCATGTATTTCTACATTATTAAATGTTTGTCCCGCATTTCCATCGACGTTTAATCTATAGTTAGAGGTTGCTCCACGTTCTAAAGCAATCGAAGGTATAGAAATATCATTGTCACTCCTATTATATACTTTTAAGTTGTAAGTACTAGAACCAATATTTGTAAAAACGGTATCTAAATAAACAGTGTCTTTAGAGAATTCAAGGCTTCCTGTGCTAGGAGCGAAGTCAAAATCTTGACGACAAGAGCTCCAAAGTAATAAAAAGCTAAAAATGGTAAGAAAGTAAAATATCCTTTTCATGTGCATTATTTATTGTTTTTTTATGGTTGCATGCTGTTCGCAATTACTCACTATGTTAAGTGATGAAATTTTTAACATGTTCGTTTCATAAAAGTGTAATTAAATGTATTCGCTTTAAGCGACTAAAATATAACTTTTGGATTTATGTTTTAGTATGTATTGGTATTTATTAACTGAATAGCTTTTTAATTTCCTCAGTAATACGAGTTGGTTTTAATGTTTTAGAATCTATAAAACACCATTTAGTTTCAGATTTTGCTAAAAGGATATTTGTTTTCGCATTTAAAATTTCTACTATTCTTATAGAAGTAACACCTTCTGCTTTTGTAACGTATGTTTTTAGTAGTAATCCGTCGTTTAAAAAAGCAGGTTTTTTGTAATCGATTGTATGCGATAATAACACCCAAAAATAATTATCAGTAATGTTTTTTGATGCCTTTTCTAGCCAATGCGATTTAGCAATATTATTTACCCAATCGATATAACGTACGTTATTAACGTGATTAAGTTCGTCTAGATCTTCTTTGGCTACTATTAGGGTTTGAGTAAAAACTTGCAAACTAATCTTCAATAATTTTTACCTCGAACAATTTATCCCAACGCTTACCAGTAACAAAAATAGTTTGTGTTTCTGGGTTGTATGCGATACCATTTAAAACATCTAAACCTTTATGTTTAGTTACACGTTCTTTTAAAGGTGAAAAGTCTATTACAGCTTCAGTTGCTCCATTTTCTGGATTAATAATTACTACACCATTTTTTTGGTAGATGTTAGCGTATATTTTTCCGTTTATCCATTCTAGCTCATTAAGCTTTCCTATTTTACCTTTATTTGTATAGACTTGTATATTACCATCTTCAACTAAAGTTTCAGGATTTAAATACCATATTTTTTCGGTACCATCACTTTTATAAAGCATTTTTCCATCGTTGCAAATTCCCCAACCTTCTTGGCTTTTTCCAAATTTAAAAGTACTAGTGCGTTTAAAAGTATCTGCATTATACACAAAGCCTTTGCCGCTTAACCACGTTAATTGGTAAATACTGTTGTTTAAAACGGTTAGTCCTTCACCAAAATAATTATCGGCTAAGTCTACGTTTTTAAGCACTTCACCAGTTTTGTAATTTACTTTACGCAACTTACTTTCTCCTTTTTGACCAGTACTTTCGTACAATTCGCCATTGTAAAACTCTAAACCTTGTGTGTAAGATGTAATATCGTGAGGATAGGTGTTAATAATTTCGTAACCCAATACCTTTGGAGACGTATTACTTACAATTGAAATATTTTGAGTAGCAGTTTCTGTTTCTCCATCGTAGGTTATTGTAGCAGTAATATCATGACTTCCAAGCTTAAAATCTGTTAAAATAGTAGCTTCATTAATGTCTTTACCATCCAAGGTGTAACTAACAGATTCTATTTTAAATTTCTTTGGATTTTGAATACTAAGCTTTAATTCTTGGTCTAAAGCAATAGTATTATTGGTTGCATTTGTAGAAATGCCAAAGTTTTTTTTAGCAGAACTGTCTCCACAGTTAGATAGAGTTGTAGCTAAAATTATGATAATTAGGTGTTTAAATACGTTCATTTTATTCTTGTAATTTTAAGCAAGATATTTATTAAAATTCGGTTTAAAAAATGATTGTGATAATATTAAAAGATTGTATCTTTGCAGCGGCAAGTCCTACACAACTAGCTCCTGTTGAATCCTCCAGGTCGGGAACGAAGCAAAGGTAAATGGTCGTAGCAGTGTGATGTAGGTAGCTTGCCTTTTTTTATGCAATAAACTCAAATCTTGAAAGCCTTGGCTAATCAGGATTTTTTAGTTTAATATACTCTCGTTAAAAACAATAAATATCATTATTTAAGTATATTGTATTTTAAATTTTAAGTTCTAAATTTATAAGATATGTCTAAAGTTATATTAATTACAGGTGGATCTTCCGGAATAGGAAAATCTATTGGTGAATATTTAAAGCAACACGGTTTTATTGTTTATGGTACAAGCCGAAGTCCAGAGAAATATACTAACCATCCTTTTAAAATTGTAGGTTTAGATGTAAAAAATGTAACTACTATTAATAACGCTGTTGCGGAAGTAATTGCTGCCGAAGGAAAACTAGACATCCTTATTAATAATGCAGGAGTAGGAATAACTGGACCAATTGAAGAAATTCCTGAAGCCGAAATACAAAACAACTTCGACACTAACTTCTTTGGACCAATAAACGTTATTAAGGCTGTTTTACCGCAAATGCGAAAGCAGAATAGTGGATTGATAATTAATATTACTTCTATTGCTGGATTTATGGGATTGCCATATCGTGGCATTTATAGTGCAAGTAAAGGTGCCTTAGAGTTATTAACCGAAGCTTTTAGAATTGAGTTAAAAGATTTTAATGTGAATATGACTAATATTGCACCTGGCGATTTTGCTACCAATATTGCTGCTGGACGTTATCATGCTCCTTTAAAAAATAACTCTCCTTATAAAAAATATGAAAGTGTTTTAAGCGATATCGATGAGCATGTTGATAATAGTAGCGATCCAATTGCTGTTGCCAAAATGGTTTTAAAAGTTGTGAATACTAAAAAACCAAGAACACATTATAAGGTTGGTGCTTTTATGCAGAAATTCTCTATAGTTTTAAAGTTTTTATTGCCTGATAAGGTTTATGAGAAGATGCTGATTAATCATTATAAGCTGTAAGTATCAGGTTTTATTTAAGAAATCTTTTTTTGTTAATATCATTTCATATCATTTTTTCTTGTAGCCTAAGTTAAATTGTAACTTTGTAGCGCGTTAAGGATAGAAGCGGCATCCTTTTTTGCTATTTGAAGCAAAAAAGATATAGCGTATAGCCTGACCTTTAGGTAACGCCCAAATAATAAACACAACTAAATATTTAATATGAAATTTTTTATTGACACAGCCAATCTTGAGCAAATTAAAGAAGCAGAAGATATGGGAATCTTAGATGGCGTAACTACAAACCCATCATTAATGGCTAAAGAAGGCATTACAGGAACAGATAATATTTTAAAACATTACGTAAAGATTTGTAATCTTGTTGAGGGTGATGTAAGTGCAGAGGTTATTGCTACCGATTTTGAAGGTATGGTAAAAGAAGGTGAGGCATTAGCCGAATTACACGAACAAATCGTTGTAAAATTACCTATGATTAAAGATGGTATTAAAGCATGTAAATATTTTAGCGATAGAGGAATAAGAACAAACGTAACTTTAGTGTTTTCTGCAGGTCAAGCATTATTGGCAGCAAAAGCAGGAGCAACGTATGTATCTCCTTTTATTGGTCGTTTAGACGATATTTCTACAGATGGTTTAAACCTTATTGCAGAGATTAGACATATCTATGATAATTACGCTTTCGATACTCAAATTCTAGCAGCATCTGTTCGCCATACAATGCATGTTATAGATTGTGCTAAGTTAGGCGCAGATGTAATGACAGGTCCTTTAAGTTCTATCGAAGGTTTACTTAAACACCCACTTACAGATATTGGTTTAGCTAAGTTTTTAGCAGATTATAAAAAAGGAAACTAGGTTTATTGTTTATAAATTTAGTGCATAAAAAAAGTTCTGAAAATTTAAATTTTCAGAACTTTTTTATTTTTATAAGGATGTAAAGTTATTGGTTTAAGATCCCTAATAATTCTTGCTCGAAACCTATACCAAACATATTGGCTTTGGCATTTATAATTTCTCCTTTTTTATTTATAATAAACACTTTTTGTATTGGTTTTATTGTAAGTGTTTCTTTAGATTGTTTTGGTGTTTTAAAGCGATATTCATTATAAATTCTAACATCATAACGGTTTAAAATATTTACCTGTTCTTGATAAGAAAGAGAGTCTACATTGATAGCGATGTACTGAAATTCAGGATATTTTACATTTAGCTCTTTTATGCGTTTATGTGAAGAAATTAAATGATTTTTATACTTTTTAGACCAAAAATAGAGAATAGTCGGCTTTTTAATTAGTTCGTAAAGACTAATTTCCTTGTTATTTTTATTAAGTAATTTAACTGGTGGAATTTTATTTCCTGGTTTTAGCCTTTTGTAAGAATTAACAAATTCTTCTGCGACCTCTATGTCTTTTTTATTAGTGCTTTTTGCTTTAAAAACTTGTAGCATTTCGTCGTAATCTTCGGTGTTTTTAGAGACGTTAATAAATTGACCTAAAACAAAACTTAATAGGTTATTCTTGATGTCTTCGTTACTTACTCTTTTGTCTATAAGCTCAAGCTTATCAAGGTTGTAATGTAGGTCTAACTTGTTGTAAGTGCTGTCTTTAGAATGTGTAAAGTGCTGTTGTAAAGCAATATTATTAAAATGAAATCTTAAAAAGGAAAGGTATGGACTATGATCTTTTAAGGTTGCATTGTTATAGTCTATATTTTCCCTATAATTATAAAAATCTTTTGGAAGGTTTTTAAAAGCATCTAGTTCGGATATTTTATAGTTAGCTAAAGGATAGAGCTCTTTGTGTGCATAATACTCATAATTAATGCTTGCTTCGGCAATTTCATTAAATAAAGAAGAGGTTTCATTTTTTAATTTTATTTTTTCTAGTTTTCTTAACTTCCAATCTCTTGATGCTCTGTAAATACTGTCAAACTCTTTAGCTGTTTTTTGTCCTAGATCAAGAATTTTTTTATCTTCTTTTTCATTTAACAAATACATTTCCATTAAGAAATTGTTCTCTTTTGCTCTATTACCTGTAAATACTAAAGACTCGTCAAAATATAAAGTGTTTAGACGTAGCATTAAACTATCGTTATGTTCAATTAAGAAGTTTTGGAATTCTCTGCCATCAAAAAAGCCATATAAACCAGGTTCAAAATCTTTTAAAGTATAAGAGAATCTATTTTGATGATTGAGCTTTACAGTATCAAGCGTGATGTCAGATTGCATAATAACTATATAATCACTATTAGGATTAATAATTTCACCTCCAATATATGCTTTGTTAAAAGAAGCATCTTCCTTGTCTTTTTTACAAGAAAATGTAGATGCCACTAATATTACAATAAGAAATAAAAAATTAGATTTCATAAATAAGCACACGCAATAGTTAGATAAACAAAAATATGTTTTGAAATTGAATAGAGGTGTTAATGCGTTGTTAAATTGAATATAAAATTAGTTAATTACTTAACTTTAAAGGTGTTGTGAAACATATATAACAGTGTATTTGTTTTCTAAAACCGAAGATATTATTTACTTTTGCAAAAAACTTGCAAACGCTTTTATGTCAAGGAGTAAATAGCACTAGGTTTATAAGTTTTTAGATTAAAAATAGAATAAAAATTTTCTGAGATAAAAATAAATAGAATAGATGTTATCAGTTTCAAATCTTTCAGTACAATTTGGTAAAAGAATACTTTTCGACGAAGTAAATACAACCTTTAATAATGGAAATTGTTACGGAATTATAGGCGCAAATGGTGCTGGAAAATCAACGTTTTTAAAAATAATTTCTGGACAGCAAGATGCTAATTCTGGAAATGTACACTTAGAATCAGGAAAACGTTTGTCTGTCTTAACACAAGACCACAACAAGCATGATGAAGACACGGTTTTAGAAACTATTTTAAAAGGAAATCAACCTTTATATAAACTGAAGTCTGAAATCGATGCATTGTACGCAGATTATACAGATGCTAATGCAGAGAAAATTGGAGAACTTCAAGTACAATTTGAAGAAATGAATGGTTGGAATGCAGATAGCGATGCAGCTGCAATGCTATCTAATTTAGGGATTAATGCCGATTATCACTATTCTTTAATGGGAGATCTTGATGGTAAACAAAAAGTACGTGTGTTATTAGCACAAGCGCTTTTTGGAAATCCAGATGTACTTATTATGGATGAGCCTACCAACGATTTAGATTACGAAACTATTTCTTGGTTAGAAAACTTTTTAGCAAATTACGATAATTGTGTAATTGTTGTTTCGCACGATAGACACTTTTTAGATGCAGTTTGTACACATATTAGTGATATCGATTTTGGTAAAATCACGCACTTCTCAGGGAACTATACATTTTGGTACGAGTCTTCTCAATTAGCTGCAAGACAACATGCACAACAAAACAAGAAAGCTGAAGATAAGAAGAAGGAGTTAGAAGAGTTTATTCGTCGTTTTTCTGCTAACGTTGCCAAAAGTAAGCAAGCTACCAGTAGAAAAAAGATGATTGATAAACTTAATATCGAAGATATTAGACGTACAAGTCGTCGTTATCCTGCTATTATTTTTGAACGCGATAGAGAAGCTGGAGATCAAATATTAAATGTTGAAGGATTAACTTCTACATTAGATGACGACGTTTTATTTAAAGACATCGATTTGAGTCTTAACAAAGGAGATAAAGTGGTTATATTCTCTAGAGATTCTAGAGCAACGACTGCTTTTTATCAAATATTGAATAATAACCAAAAAGCAGACTCAGGTAAGTTTAATTGGGGAGTTACAACAACACAATCTTACCTTCCTTTAGATAATAGTGGCTTTTTTGATAACGATTTAACCTTAATAGATTGGTTACGTCAATGGGCTCAAACAGAAGAAGAAAGAGAAGAAGTAAATATTCGTGGATTCCTAGGTAAAATGATTTTTAGTGGTGAAGAGGCCTTTAAAAAATCTACAGTATTATCTGGAGGAGAAAAAGTACGTTGCATGCTGTCTCGTATGATGATGACTAGAGCAAACGTTCTACAGTTAGACGAACCAACAAACCACTTAGATTTAGAAAGTATTACTGCTTTTAATAACTCTTTAAAGAATTTTAAAGGCACAGTATTGTTTACTACTCATGATCATGAGTTTGCGCAAACTGTAGGTAATAGAGTGGTAGAATTAACACCAAATGGAGTTATAGATAAATACAGCACTTTCGATGATTACATGCAAGATGCTAAGATTAAAGAGCTTAGAGAGAAAATGTATTCTGTAAAGTAGTACTTTAGTAAGTAGCCTTCGGTCAACAGTTTATTGTAAACAAGTTTTTAATATAACAAAAGCCTCAAAAATCTTAGATTTTTGAGGCTTTTGTTTTTAACTGAGCAGCAACTGTTTTTTTTTTTTTACTGCGATTGAAAATTAACTAGTTTCCATTTCGCCACGAACTGCTTCTACTATACGTGTAGCAACATCTGTTTCGCTTTCATGAACGTATATTTCTGCTTGCCCTACATACGCAGTACCAAATCCAGCTAAACGTCCAGACTCTGTTTCGTCTTTAATTATTGGATTTATACCTTCGTCTTCTAAGCGTTGTTTTATTACTTGAACAATAATAGTTCCACCTGTGTAAATTTTTATGTATTCTGAATCTGTCATAACTATTGTGTTTAAAGGTTATACTTAAATATACGAAATAATAAGGATAAACTTACAATAGATAATGTAGTTTAAGATTATTTTAAGAGATCTAAAGTCCTATTTATTTTGTATCTTATGTATGAGTTTATTAAAAAGTTACGAGATGAGTGGTGTAGGAAAATTAAAATATAGAATATTGTTATTGCTGTTTGGTTTTTCAATAATTGTGAATGCACAAAATATTGATAAAGATGAAAATAAAATAGAAGTAATTTTAGATTCTTTAATGCCGCAGCAAACAGACATTATTTCATTCCTATCTAATTCAAAAGAACATTCTACTTTTTTAAAATTACTAAAAGCAACAGGAGTAGACGAGGAGTTTTCTACAGAAACTCGTTTCACGCTCTTTGCGCCTACAAACGCAGCTTTCGAGAAATTGCCAAAAGGAACTTTAGAAAATTTAATGTTACCAGAAAGCAAATACAAGCTTACTAATATCCTTAATTATCATGTTATTTTGGGAAGCGTTAGCTCTACTAAAATGTCTGAAAATATCACTAAAAATAGAGGTAAAGCTAAGTTTCAGGCTAAAAGTGGAGGTGTAATTACTGTTTTTATTAAACAAGGAATATTTGCAATCGAAGGAGAAAAAGCTATACTAATAGAAAGCCCAGATAAGCAACAAAGTAATGGTTTTGTGCATATAATAGATTCTGTATTAATACCTCAATAGACTAGGCTTCTTTAATTAAAAATTAAAGCGCTAATAGAAGAAGAAATTAGAGCGTTTACTTTATTCTGCTTTTAAATAATTATAGAGTCTAAAGGCTCCATAACAAATCATGGCAATAGATAGTACTAGTCTTAATACCGAGATTGTCTCCTCTTCAAAAAAGTATCTATAAACAATATAACTTCCAAGACCTAAAAATAATAGTCCAGAGATTAAACTCCATGTGCTTTTTTGTGGCGCTCGATTATTTTGTGTTTCCATAATTATCTTAATTCTGCTCCTAATTTACTTTCAAAGTTGTTTTGAAGCTTATTCATTATTTTATCGACTACTTTATCTGTAAGTGTTTTGTGCTCATCTTGAAACATAAAGCTAACTGCGTAACTCTTTTTTCCATTAGGCAAGTTTTTACCTTTGTAAACATCGAATAGGCTTACGTTTTTAAGTAGTTGTTTTTCGGTTTGTTTTGCTATGGTGTGAATATCTTCAAACGTTACTTTGTTGTCTAATAATAAAGCGAAATCACGTCTAACTTCTGGGTATTTAGGAATAGCTGTAAATTTAATTTTGTTGCGTTTTGCAACTTCAATAATATTATCCCAATTAAAATCGGCAAATAAAACGGCTTGACTAATATCAAAATGCTTAGTGATTTTGTTTTTTACAATTCCAAAATCTACTAAAACCGTTTTGCCTAGACTGTATTGTATACCTTCTGCAAAGGCATCATTTTTTGTAGGTAATACTCTGTAACGTGAAACGCCTAAACGTTCTAAAGCAGCTTCAATAGTTCCTTTTAAGTAAAAGAAATCGCCTTTTTGTTGCGGTGTAGCCCAGCTTTCTTGCGTTTTATTTCCTGTAACAAAAAGCGTTAAGTGTTTATATTCTTCTCGAGTACCACTGTAATCGTGATATGTTTTTCCGAATTCAAAAAACTTTAAATCACTTCGTCTTCTGTTTATATTATATGATACTGCTTCTAGTCCAGAAAATAATAACGACTGTCTCATTACAGACAAATCATTACTTAATGGATTAAGCATTGTAATATTATGCTCTTCTTTTAATTGATCGCTAAGTGCTATATAATTAGGTGTAGTTAACGAATTAGCCATAATCTCATAGAAACCTTGTGCAGCTAATTGGTTACCAACAACATTCTGTATTTTATGATCTTCAAATTTAGAAGAATTAGAAATCGACGCATTAAGCTTCGTTGTGGTTTTAATATTATTGTAACCATACACACGAAGTATTTCTTCAATAACATCTGCTTCACGCTGTACATCATTTCTGTATGCAGGAATGGTTAAACCTAAACCAGTTTCGGTAACATTATTAACTTTAATCTCTAAAGAAGATAAGATACTTTTTATAGTCTCTTTATCAATTTCTTGACCAATAAGTTTGGTTACTTTATCGAAAGTAATATGTACTTGAAAATCTTCAATTTTATTAGAATAAGCATCAGAAACATCACTTGTAATTTCACCACCTGCAACTTCTTGAATTAATAGAGCAGCACGTTTTAAAGCATATTGTGTAATGTTTGGATCAATACCACGTTCAAATCTAAAAGAAGCATCAGTATTTAAAGCATGGCGTTTTGCTGTTTTTCTAACACTTACAGGATTAAAAAAAGCACTTTCTAAAAATATTTTTGTTGTGTTTTCAGACACTCCAGAATCTAGTCCACCAAAAACACCAGCAATACATAGTGGTTTTTTAGTATCGCAAATCATTAAATCGTCTTCATGTAACTCACGTTCTACACCATCTAAGGTTGTGAATTTTGTGCCTTTAGCAACGGTTTTTACTTCAATTTTATTGTCAGCAATTTTATCAGCATCAAAAGCATGTAAAGGTTGCCCTAATTCATGTAATACATAATTTGTAGCATCTACAATATTATTTATTGGCGATAAACCAATAGCTTTTAAGCGATGTTGCATCCAAGAAGGAGACTCTGCAATCTTAACTCCAGATATTGTTACACCACAATAACGTGGTGCTAATTCTTTATTTAAAACATCTACATCTATCTTTAACGAGCGACTATCTACATGAAACGCACTTACAGAAGGTGTTATTAATTCTAAATTAATGTCTTTATGTTGTAAACCAGCTTTTAAATCGCGAGCAGTACCAAAATGACTCATCGCATCTGCTCTGTTTGGCGTTAAACCAATTTCGAAAACCTGGTCGTTTTCAATTTTAAATAAATCTGCACAAGCAGTTCCAACAATAGTATCTTCTGGTAAAACCATAATACCATCATGAGATTTTCCTAAACCAAGTTCATCTTCAGCGCAAATCATTCCAAAGCTTTCTTCGCCTCGAATCTTACCTTTTTTAATGGTCCAAGCTTCACCTTCCTCAGTATATAAAGTAGTGCCAATAGTGGCAACAGGTACTTTTTGTCCTGCAGCAACATTTGGTGCTCCACAAACAATTTGTACAGGTTCGCTAGCTCCAATATTTACAGTAGTAACCTTTAGTTTATCGGCATTACTGTGCTGTACACAAGTTAAAACTTCGCCAACAACAACGCCTTCTAATCCGCCTTTAACGCTTTGGTAAGCGTCTAAACCTTCAACTTCAAGACCTAAATCGGTTAGTAATTCGCTGGTTTGCTCTGGTGTCCAATCTGTTTTTATAAATTGTTTAATCCAGTTGTAAGAAATCTTCATGTAATTTACTTTAAGAGCGCAAAGATAACAATAGTTACGGCTTATTAAAACCAAAGAAACGCTTTTTATTGCAATACGTTAGTTTGTATTAAAGTGTTAAAAAGTAGAGGTTAAACGTCTAAAATATTCAAGAGAACGTAAATAGTACTAAACATAAATTATTAATCCTTTTAAAATTATCCCACAAATGAAACATTTAAAAATCACATTGTTTTTTGCCGTAGTATTCTGTCTTGCAAGTACTCAATTTGTTGCAGCTCAAGTAGAAGTAGAAACAGAGGAAAAAGTAGAAACTGAAGTTGAGGTTAAAAAAGAAAAAGTAGAAATTAAAACTGTTGAAACTGAAGCTACAGAAACCGTTAAATTACCTAAAGCAGACGACGATGCAACCGACTTAAAGCGTTTGGATGGTGAAGGAACCAAAGAAGAAGACCTTGATATGGAAGATGAGGATGACGACGAGGACGATAATAACTAAGTTTTCCTTAAATTCATTTAGAAAAAGACATTGCGAAAGTAGTGTCTTTTTTTTAGTTTATAATTTGAGTAAGTATTTTAAAAGCCAAATACTGTATTATTTAAATTGTGGTTAACACATGTAATAAAACATATAAGCAGGATTAAACTAAAAACCCGTTTTTATTTGTTAGGTTTTTATCGTTACTTCGATTACTTAAATAAAAAACAAAACATGCGTAAAATACTAGCACTTTTAACCCTAGCAATAACCTTCTCTTGTCAAGACAATTCGACTCAAGAATTCCTTTATTTAGGAGACTACAGAGCAGAATTACAAATAAGTGATACCGAAGTAATACCATTTACTTTTAAAGTAAAAGACGCAAATAACTTAACTGTTTTTAATGCTGAAGAACAAATAGAAGTAAACGAAATAGAATACCGTAACGACTCTGTATTTATAAACATGCCAGTTTTTGAAGCGCTTTTAGCAGCAAAAATTAAAGACCAAACACTAACAGGAAACTTTATAATAGAAGGTAAAGATAGAGTAGTGCCTTTTAAAGCTGAAAAAAGCAACACACGTTTTAATGTTACAGCTAAAGCTGAAGCAAATATCTCTGGAAACTGGGAAACTGTATTTAGTCCAGAAACTGAAGCAGACAAATACATAGCAAAAGGTGTTTTTAAACAAAACGGAAACCAAATAACAGGAACCTTTTTAACCGAAACTGGAGATTATCGTTTTTTAGAAGGTGTTATTAATGGAACAGATTTAAAACTATCTACATTCGATGGAGCACATGCCTTTTTATTTACAGGTAAAGTAACCGATTCTACTATTAACGGAACCTTTTACTCTGGAAGCCACTGGAAAGAGCCTTTTACAGCGAAGCGTAATGCTAATTACAAACTACCAAGCGCAAATGCATTAACCTATTTAAACGAAGGTTACGATAGTTTGGCTTTTACCTTTCCAGATGCTAACGGAAACATGATTTCTCTAAAAGATGAGCGTTTTAAAAACAAAGTAGTATTAGTACAAATTATGGGAACCTGGTGTCCTAATTGTTTAGACGAAAGTAAATACTACGCAGAGTTTTACAAACAAAACAAAGACCAAGGTTTAGAAATTGTAGCCTTAGCTTTTGAGTATGCTAAAACCAACGAAAAAGCATTTGAAAGTATAAAACGTTTACAAGATAGAATAGATATTACTTATCCCATTTTATTAGCGCAAACAGGAACGACAAGTAAGAAAAAAGCACAAGAAAAATTACCAATGCTTAACCATGTATTAAGTTACCCAACTACAGTGTTTGTAGACAAGCAAGGAAAAGTACGTAAAATACACACAGGCTTTAATGGTCCTGCAACTGGTGAAAAATTTACAGAGTTTAAGAGTGAGTTTACCGAGTTTGTTGGTGAGTTGTTAGCAGAGTAATTTAATACACTTATTGAATTCTTGTAGCTTTTAAATAGTAATGATAACCTTCTAGCTCGCTTTCATGCACTTTTTCTACTTTTAATAACTCTTGTTTGTCTTTTAGAAAACCTTCTCTAGCCATAGGAGCATGACCAATAGAAAATTTTAATTCCGAAGAATTGATCTTAGTAGGTTTTGTATTAAATGTATTAGAATACATCCTTGCATGAACCGTAAAATCGTCTAACGCTAGTATTTTAGTTACACCATAAGTGCCATCTTTACTTTGTAATGTATAAAGACCTCCAGTTTTTAAGCTTTTAGGTTTTTTTGTTTTGCTTTTATACTTGTATACAACTAAGATGCTAATGAGGAGGATTATAATTATTATTACAATAGATGTAGTCTTCATATTTTAAATGATGTCTTAATTGATAGGTTGAAATGTTTCTTTCAAACTAATGAAACTAGTAGTTGTTTTTGGTTTCGCTAACGTTTATGTATAAGAATAGTTGCGGGTTTGTATGCGAGGATTTTCCGAAGGAAAATCAGATGCAACAAACACAAAACTAACTTTTGATTAAGCACTAAACCGCAATTATTTTTATACGGTGTTGTGTTTTAGTGCTTTTTCTGTTCTATTAATTTCTTTAATTCAGTCCATTTTTTGTCCATAAAATGAAAATTCGGCAGTTTTAATTTCGTTTTAATTCCGTTTGATTCGTATAAAATCCGATTCCGTTTTATTCCAATAATCTTATTTAATTCAATCCGTTCATTTTTGTTTTCGAGATAAATGTAGTTTTCGTCAAATTCAATTTCAGTCGGTTTGTCAAAAACTTTTTTCATTAAAATTAGAGCGTAAATCACGAATAACGAACAAAAGATAATAGCTACGACTTTTTGAGTCCAAATGCTATAAATCAGAAATCCAATTCCGCCGACAAGAATAATTCGAGCGATTATATATTGAGCATAATGCAAATTTGTATCGATTCGTTTTTTTGTCATTTTTGTTTTCGCTCGTGGTTTTTCGGCATTAAACACAATGTTTCGTTGATATAAAATCGTTTCAATGTTTTATATCAAACGTTAGCGAAGTTAGGTTTTTAAAAATTCAAACCGAATGATTTTGTATAGACATATATAAGTACTTATTAACAAAGTGCTAAGCTGTGTTTTCTTGCAACAACAGCAGTTACTTTAGCTCAATACTATCAATTAACAACTCAAAGCTTTCAGCCTTTTTGTTTCCTATTAAAAAAGCTAATTCTTCAATATTGGTTTTATCAAAACTTGGGTAGTCAAGCGTTCTTCCTCTAAAAGCAGGGTACATATCTTTTAAATTTATAGTAATGGTTTCCCATTCGCCAGAAGTTTTAAAAGTGGTAATGTAAGAGTAGCGTTCTTTTCTATTGGCTTTAATTCTAAATTGGTAGTCTTTGCTATCTCCTTTTAACTTAATGCATACTTTGGTGTGTTTAGAAATGGCTATGGTTTCTGTATCGTAACGTAGAGAAGAAAAACCACCATTGTTTTCTAAAGATATTTCACCACTAAAAACACCGTGACCATTATTGTTTAAAGCAAAGTTTCCGTTAGAGCGTCCACCCATAACTACATCGTCTATAATACGCCAATTAGAGATGTTAGCGTCTTTGGTGAAATTAAAAATAGGAGTAGAAGTCATAATTGTTGTAAATAGTAAGATTAAGGCTAATGGTTTCATAGCGTAGCTTTTATCAAATTTATGACTTTGTGCGTGGTTTTTGTCTCAATAAAAAGTTAAAAGCGATTTTGTCATTCCTGCGAAGGCAGGAATCTACTATCAATACTTAATTAAAATAGGTTGCTGCTTTGGTAGGAATGACAAGTGCTTATTTGTAATGTTATAAAATTCCTTTTCTTAAAGGCGTGTTTTAACCATGTATAGTTTCGCTTTTACCATAACTTTTTATTAATACACCTTCAAACTCTACAAGTTCTTGCCAGCGTTTATCTACATCAATACCTTTTCCGTATTGTCTAGCAAAGGTTATAAAAGTGGTATAATGTCCAGCTTCGCTAATCATTAAATCGTGATAAAACTTAGAGAGTTCTTCGTCGTTAATACGTTGAGATAATAATTTAAAGCGTTCGCAGCTTCGTGCTTCTATCATTGCCGAAAACAATAAACGGTCTACAAAGCTTTGTAGTCTGCTACCACCTTTGTTCATAAACTTATATAATTGGTTTACGTAATGGTCTTTGCGCTCACGACCTAAGGTGTAGCCACGTTTTTTAATAATATCGTGTACCATTTGAAAGTGCTCTAATTCTTCTTTAGCAAGCTTTAAAAGCTCTGTAACTAGCTCTTCGTGTTCGCTATTGTGTGTAATAATAGTAATAGCATTTGTAGCTGCTTTTTGCTCACACCAAGCATGATCTGTTAATATTTCTTCAATATTACTCTCTACAATGGTTACCCAACGTGGGTCGGTTTCTAGTTTTAGGTGAAGCATGCTCATGGTTTACTATTTTTAGGTAAAGATAATTATAATAGAGATTAAATTGTGATGTCACTTCGAGTGAAATTCTTTTTTTTAGAATTTTGTATCGAGAAGTCGTTAAGGTTTTACAAGGTTTTGCAACAGTTTAGGAAGGTTCTCGATACACTACTCCTAAAGTCGTATCACTCGAACTGACGAAGCTAACGAAAACTGTTATTTGTAAATGTGTTTTAGTTTTTCGAAAACAAATTGTGCACTAGTAATAGCGCCTTCCATTTTACCAGGAAATACAGCGCTTGTCTCTGCTCCAGCAATAAATAGCTTATTGTCTAAATAGATGTCTTTAAACAATGGATGACCATTATTTGCTTGTGGCATTAAAAAGCTGTCGCTTGCAATATTGGTGTGTTTCTGGTTTGCCCAATCGCATTCTTCATAGCTTTCGAAAGCTAAAGCCTGATCTCCATAATAGCTTTGTAACTGTTTTAAGGCTAGGTTTTTTCGTTCTTCTTTAGTGTGTTTAGAAAACGATGCATTTATAAAACCGCTTAATGCATATAAGTTTTTACCTGCATTAGAATGGTCGTAAAACTCTTGAATAATGCCAACACTACTGTAAATAGTACCACTTGTGCGTTCGGCTTTCCAAAATGGTGTTTTATAAGTAAAACCAATTCGTATAGAATTATGCATCCAAGTGTGTGTTTTATATAAAAGGTCTTGAATAGCTAATGGTAATGCAGGTTCTATGGTTATGCTTTTAGAAAACAACAATGGTGGAAGCGTGGAAACAATATGCTTACAATGGTATGTTGTATCGTTTGTGTTTGCCTCTAAGCCATTAGTAAACGGCTTAATAGATTGCACAGTTTGGTTACATGCAATGGTATTGGTATCTAGTTTTTGCTCTAAAGCTTTAATAATTGAATAAGTACCATTTACAACACGATAACTTATAGAGTTGTTTGCAGGTAATTGTACTAATTGCGCTGCTTGATTTTGGTTAGGATGGTAAATGGCTGTGTTACCATAATGTTGTGTAAAAACAGGTACATCAAGCGCTTTTAATAATGCTAAAGCATTGGTTTGTTGGTCTATTAACCATGTAGCGCCTAATTCTATTGGTGCTTGGTTGGTGTTGTATTGTGTTTTAATTCTACCACCAACTGCGTTGTTGGCTTCTAGAACCTTAACTTTTATGTTTGCATTTTTAAGGTAGTAGGCGAGTGTTAAACCAGTTAAACCAGCTCCAATAATAAGTATATCTGTTTTTATTGTTTCCATAAGTTGTTGGAGGTCTGTCTTTAGTTTTGGTAGAAGCTTACTTGAAGTGGTTGTTATTTTGGACGTTTTACTTGTGATTGGCTAAAGTAATACTAATAAAAAAAGAAGCTTCGCTCTTTTTCTTCAAACCATCCGCTTTTGTTATACAAAACCACCTTCCTTCAACTGAAGGAAGGAGCGTTGTGTGATTGGTGTTTGGCTTATGTTTTAGAGCTGTTTCTATAAAGTTTGTTATGTGGTGGCTCTCCTCTTTATTTAAAAGAGGAGAATGAATTTAAATTCCGATAGAGAATTTGAAGAAAGAGGAGTTTTTGTACTGTGTTGCTAGGTTGCGTTTTTAAAAGAAGCTTCGCTCTTTTTCTTCAAACCATCCGCTTTTGTTATACAAAACCACCTTCCTTCAACTAAAGGAAGGAGCATTGTGCGATTAACATTTGGGAAATGTAGAGTAGAGTAGAGTGTTTATGAAATGTAATTCCAGATGTTTTTATACTTACCCATTTGTCTATAAGTTTCTAAAATTACAGCATTTTCTGCATGACCAAGCGATGGATCTTTTTCTAAAAGTTTTTTAGCATGGTGTCTCGCATGTTTTAATATCTCGCTATCTTTTATAATATCTGCTATCCTAAGGTTTAGTATTCCACTTTGCTGTGTTCCCATAATATCTCCAGGTCCACGAAGGTTTAAATCTACTTCTGCAATTTCAAAACCGTCGTTGGTTTTTACCATGGTTTCAATTCGCTTTTTACTGTTTTCAGATTGCTTGTGGCTCGTCATTAAAATGCAATAACTTTGTTCTGTACCACGACCAACTCGACCTCTTAATTGGTGTAATTGAGAGAGTCCAAAACGCTCTGCACTTTCAATAATCATGACCGATGCATTTGGCACATTTACGCCAACTTCAATTACAGTTGTTGCCACCATAATTTGCGTTTGACCTTTAATGAAACGTTGCATTTCGAACTCCTTATCTGCAGGTTTCATTTTGCCATGAACTATCGAAATTTGAAACTCTGGAGCAGGAAAATCTCGAGCAATACTTTCGTAACCATCCATTAAATCTTTGTAGTCCATTTGGGCACTTTCTTGTATCAAAGGATAGACAATATAAACCTGTCTTTTCTTCTTGATTTCGGAGCGTATAAATTGGAAAACTTTTAATCTATTTGAGTCGTATCTATGGACCGTTTTTATTGCCTTTCTACCAGGTGGTAATTCGTCTATAACAGAGATGTCTAAATCACCATAAACAGACATGGCTAAGGTTCGCGGAATTGGTGTTGCTGTCATTACCAAAACGTGAGGAGGGAGAGTGTTTTTTTTCCATAATTTAGAACGTTGTTTTACACCAAAACGGTGTTGCTCGTCTATAACTGCTAAGCCTAAATTTTTAAATTTTACTTTATCTTCAAGTAATGCATGTGTACCAATTAAGATGTCTAATTCGCCGCTTTCTAGCATTTCGTGGATCTCGCGACGCTCTGAAGTTTTACTTGAACCTTGAAGTAGTTTAATGCTGATTTTTAAATCTTTACATAACTCAACTAAACCATTATAGTGCTGTACTGACAAAATAGCAGTAGGCGCCATTAAACAAGCTTGAAAACCATTTCCAACCGCTATTAACATTGACATTAATGCTACAATAGTCTTTCCAGAGCCAACATCGCCTTGTAAAAGACGATTCATTTGGGCATTACTACCCATATCTGCTCTAATTTCTTTGAGTACTCTTTTCTGTGCACCTGTTAATTCGAACGGTAAATGGTTTTTAAAAAAGGTGTTAAATTGTTCGCCAACGGTTTCAAAAGGAAAGCCTTTTATCTTCGATTTATGGATTAAATTTTTAAGAATTAATTGCAATTGTATGTAAAAAAGCTCTTCAAATTTAAGTCTAAATTCAGCCTTAAAAAGCGCCTCAGAATCCTTAGGAAAATGGATGTTTAAAAGGGCTTCAGATTTTGAAACTAATTTCAAGTTTTCGAGTAAATTTTTCGAGAGTGTTTCTACAAATTTCCCACCAGTTTCTATAAACAGATTTTGCATGATTTTTATCATCATTCTGTTCGTGATTCCTCTGGTAGATAACTTCTCTGTCGAAGGATAAATGGGTTGCAAAGCAGAGCGTAAATTTTGCTCATGTTCTTTCAATAATTCGATGTCGGGATGTGCCATGTTATACTTCCCCCCAAAACTATTTACCTTGCCAAATATTACATAAGAGACATTTAATTTTAGACCTTCTCTAATCCATTTTTGACCACGAAACCAAACCAATTCCATAGTGCCCGTTTCGTCTTGAAAAGTAGCAACTAATCGCTTGCCTCTTTTTTGAGCAATTTCCTTAAAACTAGTAATTTTTCCTATAACTTGTACTTCGGCAGTGTTTTGATAAAGCGTATTTATGTTGTAATATTTTGTACGATCTAAATAGCGATTTGGAAATAAATTGATGAGGTCTTGATAGGTGTGAATACCAAGTTCCCTGCGAAGCAAATCGGCACGATTTGGTCCAACACCTTTTAGGTAATCTATAGAAGTTTGAAGATTGGTAGTCATTTTTTGTAATAAAAAACTAAAATACATGATTTATCAAAAACAAATAGAATTTTTCCTAAATTCGTGCAACCACTAAAAAAATATAAAATGAATAAAACTAAGTTAGTAAAAGCTATTCAGCTAGTTACAGGTGTTATAGCAATGTTATTTATTATTAATTGTAGTAGTAACGACGATTCTGGAAACGCAACACCTGTAGCGAAAATAATAACTACAGGAAGTTTTACAAATTATGGAGAAGTGGATGTGTTAAGTCATTCTGCATCACAAAGTTTTGAAGTTGAAGGCGTAAGTTTAGTTGGAAACATAGCGATTGCTACCTCTGTTAATTTTGAAGTTTCTGTTGACGACGTAAGCTTTAGTAGTGAAGCAACTATAGATAAAGCTTCTGGAAATTCTGGCAACACAATTATATATGTAAGGTTTTCTCCAACGGCAAACGCTGTTGGTATTACTGCAGGAACTATAACTTTAGAAAGCTCGCAAGCTGCTACAAAAACACTCTCGTTAATTGGTACAGGTGTTAGCATTGCACCAATAATAAACGTAAATGGAGTTGTTAATAATTTTGGAGATGTTATGGTTTCTGAAAATTCTGAGACTCAGAATATTACTATTAATGGAGATCATTTGGTTTCTAATATTATGATTACTGCTAGTACAGATTTTAATGTGTCTTTAGATAATATTACATTTACCTCATCTGTACAAATTCCTGCTGCTTCAGCAAATAATGATGCAACAGTTTATGTGCGTTTTAGCCCAATTACTTTAGGTGCTGCAACTGGAACGCTTACATTAGCTAATGCTGATACAACAGATACTGTTATTGCTTTAGAAGGAAATGGAGCACCAGTAAGACATAATTATGTTGCTTTTAATGAGCAAGCCTTAGGTTATGGAGGCGGTTTTAATCAGTCTGAAGCACAAACATTTACTTTACATTCAGATTTAACAAACATTGCACAAATTAAAATGTATGTTCAAATTGATTGTCCGAGTTCAGGTTGCGATGATTGGGATCGTTTTGCTAACATTAAAGTAAAAGACCAAATAACAGGAGATTGGTACGAAATAGGACGTTATATTACACCATATTGGACAGGAACACAGCAATTAGATAGAGGTTTAGAGTTTGATGTAACCGATTTTAAAAGCTTACTAACAGGAGCAACAGAATTAAGAATTTATATTGAGAACTGGACTTCTAAAGCCGATTTAATTACTGTAGATTTCGATTATATTGAAGGGACTCCAGATTATCCTTATTATGCAGTTTCAGAGGTTTTAGGCTATCATGTTAATTCTATAGATGGTGTTCCATATGGTGTAGCGCATAGTTTCGATTTAGATAAACAAGTTGTTATTCCTGCTAACGCAGAAAGCACACATTTAAGAACTGTTATTTCTGGTTGGGGACACGCAACACCAAATGATGCTGGAGGAAGACCTTGTGCAGAATGGTGTTATAGAACGCACGATATAAAAATAGACGGAAGTAATACTTTTAGTCACTATTTAGGACCTTTAGGCTGTGCAGCTAATCCCGTAAATAATCAAAACCCAGGAAATTGGACGCAAGATAGAGCAGGTTGGTGTCCTGGAATGGCAGTACCAACAAGAATAGACGATTTAGGAGCTTCAATGGGAGGCAGTATTTTTACTTTTGAATATGACTTTGAAGATTGGGTTAATGATGGCGCTAATGGAAGTGCATATTATGCAACTTCTACATACGTAGTTGTAAAAAGTAATTCTGTAATAACTGCACCCGTTATAATAGATTAAACTTTAAATAGTTATACTAAAAAGACCACCAATTTATTTAAATTGGTGGTCTTTTTTTATGTGTAATAAAGCATGTATTATTGCTCTCCTTTAAGTACTAATAAAGGTTTTCTACTTTCGAAATCCGATTTTCTTACACTATTATCGTTAACTGTTTCGCTCCATAGTTTCTGGAAGAAACCACGTTTACGTCTAAAAACACAGATAAGATCTGGTTCTATAACATGTATGTATTCTAGAACACCTTGAAAAAGTGTTGCATTTTCTGTAGAGTAGTATTTAGAAGTTAAAGCCGCTAAATCTTTATCGAACATTAAATCTTCAGGAAGATACTCTGGCGTTTTAACTTGTAAAAGCGTCATTTGGGCTTTCAATTTTAAAAGTATAGTTTCAATAGGTTTTGTAGCTTCTTCAGTTTTAACAATACCAGATTTTATAGCAGTTAATACGGTTGCTATAGTTTCAAATTTATAATCTTCAGGTATTAATAAAACAGGCATATCTGTTTTTCTAACAATACTTCCAGATAAATCGTCGAGATAAAGTTTTTCATTAGTTTTAGGTGTTCTAGCAGATGCTACAACCAAATCTACTTTAAAATCTTCGCAAAACTCTTTAATATACTCTATTGTTTCACCTTCATAAAAACGAAAGTTAATATCAATGCCTTGACTTTTAGCATGTTCGATGATTTTTTCTAAATGATCTTTTTCATCAATTTCTGTTAATTGTATACCGTAAATCATTTCTGCTCCAACTGCTTTGGCAAAGTCGATAGCATAAATAAGTGTAGCTTTTTTTTCTTTAAGCGAACTAATAGGTACTAAAAATGTTTTCATTACTGTTTTTTTTAAGATTCTAAATTTTGTGCAAAAATAGTTTATTTCATAACATTTGCGATGTTGCTGCTGCTATTTCGTTTAAAGGCAGTTATTTAGTGTAAACTGATAGTGTTACTAAATATTCGAATGCTTAGCGTGATAAAAAAATTGTATTTTGGCTTGATACTTGTTTAAATCTACTTATGAAACACTTCTTTTATATATTAATTACGATGCTATGTTTTTCAGCGAAAGCGCAACAAACTGAATATGTTGATTTTAATTCAATAGATGCAGAATTAAACTTTAGAGATTTTGATAATAAAGTTTCAGGCTCAGTAAAAATTACTTTTGAAATTAAAAAAGATACCGATACAATTTTTATTGATGCTCGTAATATGAACCTTAGAGGTTTGTATCTTCATAATATTAAAAAAAATGAAAGAGAAGAAAATTTTAAACATTATTATGATGAATCTAAATTTTATATAATTAAAAAATTTAAAAAGAAAGAAAAATACTTCTTCAGGACTTCTGTTTTTTCACATCCTAAGAAAGCAATTTACTTCATTAAAAAAGATGATAACGACCAAATTTGGACACAAGGTCAAGGTAAATACACTAGTAATTGGTTACCGAGTATAGATGATGTAAATGATAAAATAGAGTTCGATTTATCAATTATATATCAGAATGGATACGAGGTTTTAGCAAATGGAAAACTTATTGATAAGGAAGTTGGTGAAAAAAGCACAGAGTGGCATTACGACATGCAAAAACCAATGGCAAGTTACCTAGTAGCATTGGCAATTGGTAAATACAATAAAAAAGAAATAACGTCTAAAAGTGGAATACCAATACAGCTTTACTATTACCCTGAAGATTCTGCAAGAGTAGAACCAACGTATCGTTACACAAAAGAAATGTTCGATTTCTTAGAAGAAGAAATAGGTGTAGCGTATCCATGGCAAAATTACAAACAAGTGCCAGTTAAAGACTTTTTGTATTCTGGAATGGAAAATACAAGTCTTACTATTTTTAGTGACGATTTCATGATTGATGAAACTAGTTTTGTAGATAAAAACTACGTAAACGTAAATGCGCATGAACTCGCTCACCAATGGTTTGGAGATTTTGTAACAGCAACCGAAGGTAAGCACCATTGGTTGCAAGAAGGTTTTGCAACATATTATGCTTTATTAGCTGAACGCGATATTTTTGGTGACAATTATTATTACAATACGCTTTATGAATATGCAAAGGAGTTAATTAATCAAGAAATAGCAGAAGAGGCAACAGCTTTACTGGATCCAAAAGCAAGTAGTGCTACCTTTTATAAAAAAGGTGCTTGGGCTTTACATGTTTTAAAGGAGAAAGTAGGAGAGAAGGCTTTTAAAGAAGCTGTAAAACGGTATTTAAACAAGCATGCTTTTAAAAATGTTGAGACTCAAGATTTTATAACTGAAGTTGAAAAAGTGTCTGGACAAAGTTTAAGTAGTTTTAAAAACGAATGGTTATTGTCTAAAAAACTGCCAATAGCAAAAATGAGAGCCACTTTAAAGAAGAATGAAAGTATCGCTTTTTTAGAAACTATAGTCGATGCCGATTATTTAACCTACAGAACAGACGAGAATGGCTATGTTTTTTCAAGCTTAGTAACAGCATTGCCTAAAGGTTTTTATACCGAAAGAATAGCGGTTTTAAAAGAAGCGATAAAGAAACCAGACTATCCAACGTATAAAGATTTAATAGATGAAGCTTTTAATTCTAAAGAGATTAAAACACGCCAGCTATTAGCAAGATATATTCCTGATGGTTTTAAGGAGGAAAATGAATCTTTATTACTAGACGCATCTTACACTACAAAAGAAATCGCATTATCAAATTTGTGTTCTAAATTCCCTAACGATAGAGCAAAGTACTTGAAAGCTACAGAAGGTGTTATTGGTTTTAACGATAAAAACATAAGGTGTTTGTGGTTAGCCTTAGCGTTGCTAACACCAGAATACAACGCAGCATTTAACAAAAGTTATATAAATGAATTGGGAGATTATACATCTTCTAAATATGGTTTTCAAACACGAGAAAACGCATTTACTTATATTAAAAACCTAGAGATTTTTAATATTGAAACACTAATCAATTTAATTGATGCAACAAATCACCATAATTGGAGGTTTAAAAGTTTTGCAAGAGATTTATTAAAAACCTTAGCCGAAGACGAAAAACATAAAGAGATAATCGCTAATTTGCAAGAGGAACTTAAAAAGCAATAGTTTTAGCTTATATTTCAAGTTGAAGAAGGATTAACTAACCAACACACTAGTATTAATTGAGAGCATTAGTAATTTCAGGAGGAGGAAGTAAAGGCGCATTTGCAGGCGGAGTTGCGCAATACTTAATTGAGCAAGAAGGCAAGGAATACGATATGTTTTTAGGAACCTCAACAGGTAGTTTGCTTGTGCCACATTTGGCTTCTAACGATATTGGTAAATTGTACGATGTCTTTACACATGTGAACCAGCATTCCATTTTTAGTATTAATCCATTCGTGATAAAAAAGAAAAAAGGAAGAGAGTACGTATCTATAAACTACTTTAATACCATGCTTCAGTTTATAAAAAAAAGACGCACGTTTGGTGAGAGTAAATCTTTAAAAAAATTAATTAAAAAGAACTTTACGGAAGAAGAGTATAATCGTATTCGAGAAGAAAAAGAAGATGTCGTGGTAACGGTTGCTAATCTGTCTAAAAACAGAACAGAAT